>JBDSSU010000138.1:0-8789 GCA_039928635.1 Opitutaceae bacterium
GGTCGCGCGCGACCTCGCGGCGGATTGGAAACTCACGACGCTGGCCGCGACGTGCGGGGTGAGCGCGGAGCATCTGCGGCGGTTGTGCCGGCACGAACTCGGCCGCACGCCGATGGATCATGTCGCGTATATGCGCGTGCACCGGGCGCAGGAATTACTGGGGGAGACGAACGACAAGCTGGATGCGATCGCGCCGCTCGTGGGCTACCACAGCGCGGTGGTGTTTTCGCGGGCTTTCGTTCGCTGCGCGGGCATGACGCCGACGGAATATCGGGCCCGCGGAAAGAAAACGTGAGAGCGGATAGTCACGCGCGAGGGTGATTCTACCAACGTCACTTGTATTTTTAATCTAGGCCCCTTTTAGCGGACGGGAGCACGATGCCGGTGGCGATAGGCACTGGGGGTGAGGCCGGTCTCGCGGCGGAAGGCCACGCTCAGGTATTCGGTGTGGTCAAAACCGGCGCGTTCCGCGATCAACGCGACCGGCAGGTCGGTCTCCACCAGCATGGCCCGCACCCTTGACAGCTTTGTCCGCTGGATGTGTTCGTGCGGCGTGTGTCCGAGCAGCCTTTTGAACTTCCGTTCCAGCAGCGTGCGCGACATCGGCACCGCCGCCAGCACGTCTCCCACGTCGATGCCCTCGACCGCGTGCGCGCGGATGTAGCGCACCGCGGCGGACACCTTTGGGTCGCTCACCGCCACCACATCCGTGGACTGCCGTCGCGCGACGCCCACCGGCTCGATCAGGCGGATCTCCAACGGCACCTGCTCGCCTTCCATCAGGCGCGAAAGCAGCGAAGCCGCCTCATATCCGGCCCGGCGCGCGTTGGGGATCACGCTCGTCAGCGGCGGTTCACACAGGTCGCACAGCAGTTCGTCATTGTGCACGCCGATCACGGCCACCTCGTCGGGCACTGACAAATCCGCCAGGGCGCAGGCCTCCAGCACCTGCTGGCCGCGCACATCATAGCAGGCCAGCACCCCGACCGGCTTGGGCAGCGCCTGCAACCAGCGGGCCAGGCTCTCCAGCTCGGAATCCGATCCGGCCCGCACCTTCGCCGGCGGGAAGACCGCGCAAATCCCGCCCGCCGCGCGGGTCTGCGCCACAAAGAAATCCTGCCGCTGCTCCGACCACCAGAAGCGTTTATCCCCGCAATAGGCAAAATGCCGGAAGCCGCGCTCGCGCAGGTGATCCGCCGCCAGCTGGGTCGCGGCCGCACTGTCGGTCGCCACCCGCGGAAACACCGGCTTCGCCAGAGCCGCCGCCACGTCCACCACGGGCAAACCCGTGGACCGCAGAGCCGCCGCCATCCGGGTACTCGTGACCCGGGCAATAATCCCGTGCCCCGCCCACTCCGGCAGCCACGCCGGCACGCCGGCCCCACGTCCCCCCTCTGATAACCGGATGTTCCACGAACGCTGCTCCCGCACCCACCCGCGCACCCCGTGCAGCAACTCGCGGGCATAGGCGTTCGAGGTTTCAATCAACAGGGCGACTTTCCGGCGCGGCATGCCCATGGCTTAGGTTCGCTGCGGGCTCGGCGCCATGCCGAAGTAATTCCTCGCCCACCCGCTGCAAAATCTCCGAAGAGATACGCTCCATCTCATGGTCTGCGCCGCGCGGGTCTGTTATCTTCCGCCGCTCGGACATCCCCCTATCCCGCGTCCATGACAAATTTCTCCATCGCCGTGCTCGCCGGAGACGGCATCGGCCCCGAAGTGGTCGCCGCTGCGCTCGACGTCCTCGATGCCACCCGGACTCGCCTGACGGGGGTGACCTTTTCGCTCCAGCATCTTTCCGTCGGAGCCGGCGAGTATCTCAAGAGCGGCGATCCCCTCCCCGCCTCTGCGGTCGAAAACATGAAGCAGGCCGACGCCATCCTGCTCGGCGCGATGGGCCTGCCGTCCGTCCGCTGGCCCAGCGGCGTTGAAATGACCCCGCAGATCGACATCCGGGAGAAGCTCGATCTGTTCAACGGGGTCCGGCCGATCAAACTCTATCATGAGGCGCACTCCCCGCTTAAGGGTTACGGTGGCGCGGGCTATCCAATCGACTTCGTCATCATCCGCGAAAACTGCGAAGGCCTCTTCACCGAGCGCCTCACGCCCCGGCCGCCGGGCCGCGATTTCGAGACTGACACGCTGAAGATCACCCGCCGCGGCGCCGAGCGCGTGTGCCGTGAGGCTTTTGCGCTTGCCCGCACCCGGCGGAAACACTGCACGCTCGTCGACAAGGCCAACGTCCTGCCGTCGATGGCGTTTTTCCGAAAAGTCTTCGATGAGGTTGCGGCCGACTTCCCCGACGTGCAGACCGACCGCGTTTACGTCGATGCGATGGCGCTTTTCCTCGTCCAACGCCCGCATACGTTCGACGTCATGGTGACCGAGAACATGTTCGGCGACATTCTCTCCGATCTCGCCGCCGGCCTCGTGGGTGGCATGGGCATGGCGCCATCCGCCGACCTCGGCGAGACCTACGGCCTCTTCCAGCCCTCCCACGGCACCGCTCCCACCATCGCCGGGAAAGGCATCGCCAATCCCATCGCCACCATCCTGTCCGTCGCGCTGATGCTCGATTGGCTCGACCACCCCGAGACCAAGCGCGGCGCAAAAATGATCGAAGCCGCCGTGGCGCAAATCATGGCTGATCCTGCGAACCGCACCACCGATCTCGGTGGCAGCCTTGGCACCGGTGCCGTCACCGGCCGGATCATCGCCGCCCTGCCCCCACCATGAGCCGCATCATTGATCTTACCCTGCCGCTGCGCCCCGGCACCCGCGGCGTCGCGGCCGAAGCGAAGTTCACCGTCGCTGAACACGGCTGGAACGCCGCGACGTGGCATCTCTATTCTCACGCCGGCACCCACATGGACGCCCGCATCCATTTCGAAGCGGGCTCCGAGACGATCGACCAGCACACGCCGGCGCGCTGCATGGGTCCGGCGTGGATCGTCCGGCTGCCCGGGCTCGCGCCCAAGGCACTGCTGACGGTTGAGCGCTTGGGCACGCTCGCGGAAAAATTTCCGGCTGGCGAAAGCCTCTTGTTGCACACGGGCTGGAGCCGGCACGTCGATGACCCGGTGCTCTACCGCGACGGACTTCCCCGCATCTCGCCTGAACTCGCCCGCTGGTGCGTCGAGCGCAAGGTTAAGCTGCTCGGCGTCGAGGCGCCCTCGGTCGCCGATGTCAACAACCTCCCCGAAGTCACGCTCATCCACCAAATCCTGCTCGGTGGCGGCGTGACGATCGTGGAGGGCCTGGCTAATCTCGACCAACTCACGGACGACCGGGTGTTTTTCGCCGCGTTGCCCCTGCGGCTGGCCGGCGGTGACGGCTGTCCCGTGCGCGCGTTCGCGGTGGAAGGCCCGATGCCTGACTGGAATCTCTGACCATGCCCCGCCGCGCCCTCGTCGTCGCCGCCACCTTCATGCTCGCGTTCCTGCTTTACGTGGACCGCGTCTGCATCTCGACAGCCAAGGCTCCGATCATGGCCAGCCTCGCCCTCACCGAGGCGCAGTTCGGTTGGATCCTCTCCGCCTTTGCGTTTGGCTACGCAATCCTGCAAGCGCCCACGGGCGCGCTCGCCGACCGGTTTGGCGCCCGTCGGGTGCTGGCGGGCGTCGTCACTTTCTGGTCGCTGTTCACCGGCCTTACGGCCGCCACCGGCGGCTTCGGCTCCATGCTCGCCGTGCGTTTCCTTTTCGGCGCCGGTGAGGCCGGCGCGTTTCCCGGCATGGCCCGGGCGGTGTATTCATGGATCCCCGTCGCCGAGCGGGGACTCGTCAAGGGCATCAATTTTTCCGCCTCGCGCCTTGGCGCCGCGGCGACGATGCCCCTGCTGCCACTGCTCATCTCGGCCCTCGGCTGGCGGCTGTCGTTTGTCGTCCTGATGCTGGTCGGCATCATCTGGGCGGCAATCTGGTGGTGGTGGTTTCGCGATGATCCCGCCGAGCAACCGGGCATCGAGCCCGCGGAACTCCAGCACATCCTCGCCTCGCGCCAGGATGCCGGTGTCGCCGCCACGCCCGCCGGGCGACTGCCTCTCGGACGGCTGCTCGCTTCGGGCAATCTTTGGCTGATGATGGGCCAGTATTTCGCGAGCAATTTCACCTTCTTCTTCTGCCTGACCTGGCTGTTTCCCTACGTGCAGAAGACCTATCACCTCGGATTCACGGAGGCTGGCTGGTACGCGATGATTCCGCTGCTGGCCGGTGCGGCGGGCAACATTTTATCGGGCTGGCTCGTCGACCGGCTTTACTCCGGCGGGCGCGCCGCGCTCTCGCGCCGCCTGCCGGCGATCATCGGCTTTGCGCTCGCGGCCACCGGCCTCGTCTTGAGCGTGGGCCAGGCGAGCGTCTGGGGCGCGGTGTTCTGGCTGTCGCTGGCGGTATTTGGCGCCGACATGACCCTGAGCCCGTCGTGGTCGTATTGCATCGACCTCGGAGGCCGCCACGCGGGCAAGGTTTCGGGCATGATGAACATGGCCGGCAACCTCGGCTCGGCCATCGTCGCCATCCTGTTCCCCTACCTCATGGCGTGGACCGGCGGCGCGGCGACGTTCTTCTACATCGGGGCCGCGCTCAACGCCGGGGCTATTCTGCTCTGGATTGGCGCCCGGCCGGAATGCAGGTTGGAGGAAATCCCCGCATGAAAACTCTTCGTGGTGTCTGCATCGGTGCCGGTTACTTCAGCCATTACCAATACGAGGCGTGGTCGCGCATTCCCGAGGTTGAGATCGCCGCCTTCAGCAACCGGGACCCGGTAAAGGCCGCCGAGATCACCGCCAGGTTCGGCCTCGCCAAGTGCTACTCCGATTACCGTGAGATGTTCGATGCGGAGAAGCCCGACTTCGTCGACATCATCACGCCGCCCCCCTCGCATCAGGAAATCTGCGCCGAGGCGGCAAAGCGCGGCATCCACATCATCTGCCAGAAGCCGCTCGGTCCCTCTCTGGCGGTCGCCCGCGAGATCGTGGCCGACGCCGCCCGGGCCGGCGTGCGTTTTATCGTTCACGAAAATTTCCGTTTTCAACCCTGGCACCGTGAGATCAAACGGCAGATCGCGGCCGGCGCGATTGGTGACCGCCTGCACTCGCTTGCTTTCCGTTCCCGCATGGGAGACGGCTGGGGCGAGCACGCCTACATTCCCCGCCAGCCCTACTTCCGCGACTACCCGCGCCTGCTGGTTTACGAGACCGGCGTGCACTTCATCGACACCTTCCGCTACCTCGCGGGCGACATCACCCGGGTGACCGCGTGGCTGCGCCGCCTCAATCCCATCATCAAAGGCGAGGACTGCGGCCTGCTGGTGTTCGAGTTTGCCAGCGGCGCGCTCGGCCAGTGGGACGCCAACCGCTACAATGAGCCCGCCTGCCCGCTGCCCGACACGCGCTACACCTTTGGCGAATTTCTCGTCGAGGGAAACGCCGGCAGCCTGCGCCTCTATCTCGACGGCCGCCTCACCCTGAAAAAACTCGGTGGCGAGGAACAGACCCTGGAATATCCGCACGATCGCCGCGGCTTCGCCGGCGACTGCGCGTATGCCGCCCAACGTCATTTCACCGCCTGCCTGCTGAACGGAGAACCGTGCGAGACCGGCGGCGAGGAATACCTCAAGACCATGGCGATCCAGGAAGCCATGTATGCTTCCGCCGCGTCCGGGGCATCCGTGGAAATCAAACCCTGAAATTTATTCCCCCATGAAGCACCAAGGACTCGATCATCTCGCCATCGCTGTGTCCTCAACCGAGGAGGCCCTGAAAGTGTGGCGCGACAAACTCGGCTTTCCCGTCGTGGGCAGCGAAGTCGTCAACGGCGGCGTGATCCGACTCACCCATCTTGACCTGGGCAATGTCCATCTTCAGCTGGTCGAGCCGCTGACGCCCGAACATCCTTTGCAAGTCTGGCTCAGCCAAAACGGCCCCGGGCTGCATCATTTCTGCCTGAAGGTGGCCGATGTCGCCACCACCCACGCGGAGCTGCAGCTCGCCGGCCTGGCCGGCACGGCCCAGCCGCACCAAGGCACACAGGGCAAGCGCGCCCTCTTTCTCACCAAGGCGCAGACCCAGAATGTTCAGGTGGAGATCACCGGGGCCTGATTCGCCGCCCAGCCGCGATTAGTTAGTTAGGCGCATATTCGTTCGCAACGGGCCTTGCCCTCGTTTCGAGTTTGGTCGGAAGCGGCGGCGATCGCTGGGACAACTTCTGTTGTTCAAACGTCACGCGCGCAGCGAAAGCCCAAATTCGACGTCGCGCTGTCGGACGTGTTACTGCTGCGGGCATCGACGCGGTAGCGGTTGCAGTAACTCGCGTGACAGAGATACGAGCCGCCGCGCATGACACGCCGCTCACCCAGCGCCGGGCCGAGAGGATTTTCGGGGGGGCTCGTCCGATAGTAGCCCGCATCGAACCAGTCCCAACACCACTCCCACACGTTGCCGGTCATTTGGTAGAGGCCAAAGGCATTCGCCTTGTAACTCTTGGCTGGTGCGGGGCCGTAGTGACCGTCGGCTTCGGTGTTCACGGCGGGGAACGTGCCCTGCCAGACGTTCATGGAATGTTTTCCGCCGGGCTCCAGCTCGTCGCCCCAGGGAAATTTTTTCCGCACGAGACCGCCGCGCGCGGCGCATTCCCACTCGGCCTCGGTCGGAAGTCTTTTTCCGGCCCAAGCCGCATACGCTTGCGCGTCCGGCCACGAAACCTGCACCACCGGGTGAACCCAGCGCTGCTTGATGTTTGAGCCGGGACCTTCGGGATGACGCCAGGTCGCTCCGTCGACGCGACACCACCATTCACTGCCGAGCACCCGCAGCCGCACCGCCGTCGCCTGTTGCCCCACGGTCAGGTGGCCCTGAAAGACGAAGCTCCAGCCGAATCGCTCCGCCTCGGTCTTGTAACCGGTGGCGTTCACGAATTCGACAAACTGTTCGTTCGTCACGCACGTCGCATCCAGGTGGAACGGCGCCAGTGTGACCTCGTGCATCGGCCCTTCTCCGTCACCGGCAAATCCATAATCGCCGTCCGTGCCCATCAAGAACGGGCCGCCGGGAATGAGGCGCATGCCTTGCGTCGCGCCCGAGGAAACCCGCGCGAAGGCCGACGCCGCGCCTTCGGATGAAGCTGCATGGCCCGGCGCGCAGCAGGTCGAATGGTGGCCGGAAGAATCCATCATAGCGGGAGAGAGCTTTTGACCAAGTCGGCGCCACCGCAAGTGGCACCTCAAAAATACACCGCGCAGGCAGGCGCGATGAAGCGAATCGCAACGAAAACGCTCACCAAGTCAGCGTGTCGCGACCAACGCCTTGCCGAAAATCTATTCGTCTCCGCCTGCCATGTGTCACAAGAACACGTCGCCGCCTCCCGGCGGAGTGTGGCGCAGATCCTAAATTCAGCAGGTCGCCCACCGGACTTCCCATCGCATTATTCTCCAAACATGAACCCCATTCTCATGACCAGACCAACCACGAGCTTGATCTTCGGCATCTCAGTTTTGCTCGCGTTAGTCCAAGGCCTTGGCGCCGCGCCGGCCGCTTCCAAACCCCTCAACGTGCTCGTGCTCCTCGCGGACGACTGGCGCTACGACACGCTCAGCGTCGCGGGTGACGCCGTGGTCAAGACGCCGAACGTCGACCGGCTCGCGAACGAAGGCCTGCGCTTCACCGACGCGTGCGCGACCACCGCGATTTGTGGCGTGAGCCGCGCGACCCTCTTCACCGGACAGTGGATGTCGCGCCACGGCAATCCGGCGTTCGCGATGTTCAAGACGCCCTGGGCGGAAACCTATCCCGGCATGCTGCGCGCCCATGATTACTACGTCGGCCACGTTGGAAAATGGCACAACGGAAAATTTCCCGCGCAAAATTTCGACTTTGGCCGCGCCTATCAGGGCACGCACTGGATCGACGAACCGGACGGAACCAAGATCCACGTCACGCAGAAAAACGAAAACGACGCGCTCGAGTTCCTCCGCACGCGTCCCGCGAACCAACCCTTCTGCCTCACGCTCGCTTTCTTCGCGCCGCACGCCGAGGACGCGAATCCGCTCCAATACCTGCCGCAGCCGGCGAGCATGGAACTCTATCGCGACGTGAAAGTGCCGGTGCCGATCAATGCCACGGATGAATCGTTCCGTCGGCTGCCGCCCTTCATCGCCAACGAGGAGAACGAAGGCCGCGTGCGCTGGCACTGGCGTTTCGACACGCCGGAAAAATTTCAGACGATGATGAAGAATTACTACCGTCTCGTCACGGAGGTGGACACGGTCTGCGGCCGCATTCTCGAGGAGCTGAAAAAGCAAGGCGTGCTGGACAACACGCTCATCATTTTTACCGGCGACAACGGTTACTACCATGCCGAACACGGCCTCGCCGACAAATGGTATCCCCACCAGGAGAGCATCCGCGTGCCTCTCATCATCCGCGATCCGCGAATGCCCGCCAGGACCCGTGGCACCACGGATGATGACTTCGCGCTCAACGTGGATCTCGCACCGACCATCCTGGCTGCCACCGGTCTCGCGGCGCCGCCGCGCATGCAAGGCCAGGATCTTTCCCCGCTTTATCTCGCACCCGTCCAGCCCGCCTGGCGCACGGAGTTTTTTTACGAACACGCCACCATCAACAACGTCAAATTCATCCCGTCCTCGCAGGCACTCGTCCGCAAGGACGCAAAATACATTCTCTGGCCGGACTTCGACCGTGAACAGCTTTTCGATCTGAAGGCGGATCCTCATGAGGAAAACGACCTCGCGGCTGATCCCATGCACGCGGCGCGGCTCACCGAAATGCGCAC
>JBDSSU010000139.1:0-4486 GCA_039928635.1 Opitutaceae bacterium
CCCGGTCTCGCCGCGTCCGCCGCCGCGCCCATAAGTCACCCAGCTGTGCGAGCCGTAGATCGCCTCCCCGTTGACCTGCAGCCATTCACCCACGCCAAGCAGCGTGTCCTGTTGCTCCTGGGGAATCGTGCCATCTGCCTTGGGGGAAAGATTGAGCAGGAAGACGCCATTCTTGCTTACGGTATCGACCAGTGCGGCGATGATGGACCCGGCACTGGCGACTTTCATGTCGCTCGTATAGCCCCACGTACTGCCGATCGGGTGGTCCACCTGCCACGCCCCGGGACGGATTCCCGCCGGTGAGCGCGCGCCGATCTTTTCGAAATCAATAATCGAGCCGATGGTCTGGAGATTATTCCCGCCGGGCGCGTAGGCCGCTTTCTTCGTGCTGATCGAGACCTCTTTGCCCCATTGGGCGGCGCGATTGTAGTAGTACGCGGCGATCTGGAGCTTGAGCGGATCCAGGTAGCGCTGGTCGATCCCGTTATCGAACCACAGCATATCCGGATGGTATTTGTCGATGAGCTCCACATTTCGCTCGAACCAATCGACGAGAAATCTTTCCGCCGCGGCGTCGCTCCGGTCCGCGACATTGTAGAACTCAGCCCATTTGGGATCGTAGAGGTCGGCCCCCTTCGCCTTGAGATCTTCAGCGAGGTCGTGCGGAGGATTGATGAACTGGAAGTTTTCGATGCCGTGGTTGGACACCCCGAACTTCATTCCCTGGGCGCGAACCGAGCGTGCGAGATCGCCGATGAGATCACGCTTTGGGCCCATCGCCTTCGCGTTGAACGGCGTGACCTTGCTGTCCCACAGGGCGAAGTTGTCGTGATGTTGCGCCGTGGGGACAACGAATCTGGCGCCCGCTTTTTTGAAGAGAGCCGCCCAGGCGTCGGGATCGAATTTCTCCTGGGTGAAAAGTGGGATGAAGTCCTTGTAGCCGAATTTATCCTGCGGCCCGAACTTCTCCACGTGCCACGCCCGGTCAGCGCCGTACATGTGTTTTTCGTACCATTCATTGTGGTGCGCCGGGACGGCATAGACGCCCCAATGCAGGAACAGGCCAAACTTCGCTTCATAGAACCAACGGGGCACCCGGTAATTTTCCTTCAACGATTCCCAACTGGGTTCGACCGGTCCGAGCGGCAGCTTGGTGGGAAGTTTCGCCACGGCGGCTTCAACGACGTCGAGGCGCGTCTCTGGGGCCATGTCATACCCGGGCGAGTTACCGCCGGCGGCCATCTGGTTCGGCGGAGCGGGCGCCGGGGCGGAATTGAGAGCAACGTCCGGCTGGGCGATCGCGAGCGACGTCATCGTCTGCAGCGCGACAAACCCAAGCAGGCCGGTGAAGCTTCGACGAATGGAAGGAAGGGCGATCATCATGGGGTTTAGACTGGGGTGGGGAGAAAGAGCCGGCGCGGAAAGTTGAGAAACGGCGCACGCGGAGAACGACTAAACTTTGTTGAGAGATGGATTTATTTCAATTCGGGCTCTGATCTGGCGCGGGCGCGAATACTTATTCATCGATTCACATCGGACACGGGAAAGGGCGGGAGGTAATTCATTCGCTGTGGGTCCGATGCCCCGAAGCTTGCTTCGGCTTGGTTGCGAAAGGGTCCGGGGAGCGCGCGCCTCTGGCGTGCTGGTCTCGGCGTCTCGCCGAGAGCGGTTCGGATGGCTCGGGCGGGACGCCCGACCCGGCACGCGAGAGGGCGCGCTCCCCGGACCAAGATCGACATCAAGGTCCATCAGTTTCTGCGAATGCCCAAGGGATGTTCACTTCCCGTCGAATTGTCCGGCACCATCGTTTCCGTTCATCGCGGTCGCGGGAAGCAGAGACTTCTCCGAAGCGTGGTCGCCGTCGGGCGATAAAGGGGTTGCAGCCCGATCGATCGTGAACTCCGTAAGGGGACGCCCCGGTGCGGGTTGGTGTTGCGCTGGAAGGCGATTTTTCCAAACCCCTATCGAAATGAAAAAGATTCTGCTCCTTGCTGGCTGTTTGCTCGTTCGTTTGACGGGGTTCTCGGCTGAACCAAGTCTCACGTTGAACGTTTGGCCCGGACTTCCCCCGGGAGATAAGCCGAATCTCGGCGAAGAAAAATGGGAAGCGCAGCAGATGCTGAAGGGAGTCGTTTCCACGCCCACGCTGGCGGTGTACCGGCCCGCGAAGGAAAAAGACACGGGCGCCGCGGTGCTCATCGCGCCGGGGGGTGGTTTTTTCCAGTTGTCGATGGGCCATGAGGGAGCGGACGTCGCAACGTGGCTGAACTCCATCGGCGTCACCGGGATCGTTTTGAAGTATCGGATTCCGACGCGCGAGGGCATGGCGCGGTCATTGCCCGCCTCCCAGGATGCACAGCGCGCGATGAGCATCATCCGCTCGCATGCGAAAGAGTGGGGCATCGATCCGAAGCGCATCGGCATCCTGGGGTTCTCGGCGGGCGGACAAGTCGCGGCGAATCTGATCACGGGGTTCGACAAACGCATGTACGAAGCGATCGACGAGGTGGACAAGACTGAGACGCGCCCGGATTTTTCGATCATCATTTATCCCGGTGGCATCTTGCAGCGGGGCAATGAGCCTCCGTCGTTGAACCAGGAAATCCAAGTGACGAAGGACACACCGCAAACGTTTCTTTCGATCGCGCACGACGACCGTGGCGGATCGGAGCAGGCGATCTATCTTTATCTCGCGCTGAAAAAAGCGGGCGTCGGTTCCGAACTGCACGTGTGGGCGCAGGGCGGTCACGGTTACGGAATTCGTCCGGAGAAAGGGACGCACGCGTCCTGGCCGACTCATGCCGCGAACTGGCTGGCGGGCCGCGGATTTCTGAAGCCCGCGCCCGCCAACTAAGCTAAGCCTTTCAGACGAGACGCCCGTTTAGCTTTGGGCGGCGAAGAGCTCGGTGATCACGTCTTCCAAGGGAACGTCTTCGATCGTGATGTCCGCGACCGGACCGGCGCGCAGGATTTCTTGCGAGACCGAGACGACCTGCTCACCGGGAACGCGCAGGGTAAATTTACCCTCCGGGGACCTCGTGGTGGTGCCGTGCTGCGACTGCCAGGTCTCTGGAAATGAAATCGGCGCCGTCGCGCCGCGTTCCGTCGCGGGGACAAACGAGATGATCTTCTGCTTTGCGCCACCCGCGTTTTCGAGACGGTCGAGCTGGCCGTCGTAGATCTTCGTTCCCTTGTGGATCACGATCACGCGTTCGCAGAGTTCCTTGATGTCGGCCATATAGTGGCTGGTGAGCAAAATGGTGACGCGGTGGCGACGATTGTAATCGCGCAGGAACTGCCGGACCGCTCTTTGCGAGACGACATCGAGTCCGATCGTCGGCTCGTCGAGAAACAAAACCCGCGGACGGTGGAGTAGCGCGGCAATCAATTCCATTTTCATCCGTTCTCCCAGGGAGAGTTCGCGCACCATCACGTTCAACTTCGGCCGCACGTCCAGCAGATCGACGAGTTCATCGAGGGTGTTTTTGAACTGCGCCTCCGGCAGTCCGTAGATGGCGCGCAGCAATTGGAAGGACTCGATGGCGGGCAAATCCCACCAGAGCTGGTTCTTTTGTCCGAGCACGAGTGCGAAGAGCCGGCGGTAGGCGTTCTCGCGTTTCGTCGGATCGAAGCCGGCGACGGTCGCCTTGCCGCTCGTCGGGTAGATCAGCCCGGACAGCATCTTCAAGGTAGTGGTTTTTCCGGCGCCATTCGGGCCGAGGAAGCCGACAAACTCACCCTCCGCGATCTGGAAGGAAACATCCTTGGCGGCGGTGGTCTCTTCAAACTCGCGATGGAAGAGCCCTTTGACGCCACCCCAAAAGCCCGGGATTTTTTTGTAGGTGCGGAAGACGCGGGTGAGGTGCTCGACTTCGATCATGGGCAGCGGAGTGAACGCAACCGAGCCGCGGACGCAAAGACAGTTTGTGCGGAGGAGTGAGCTTCACCCCAAGGGGCTAACCCGCATGCCTCACACTTTTCGTGAAGATTTTTTGCCACAGAGGGCACAGAGCCCAGACACAGAGTTCACAGAGCCAAACATCGTGTCCTGCTCTGGGTCCGAGCTCCTTGTTCTCTGTGGCTCATGCCTTGGTTAAATTTTGATATGAGTTTTTCGGGCTAAGCCCAACCGCGCGCTTTTACCGGCGAGGCGAAGTGGAACGTCGGCAATTCGTTTTGTGCGGATTCACACTTTGCCCTTGCTCCTCCGCCAGCGGAAACACCGCCCAAAGGATTACCTCAGGCGGCGGCCGTTCGGGCAGACTTCAGACACCTCGCTACGGTGCGGGTAGCGCGTGCCGGCTTAGCTCAAGGTGAACTTCGGGAGCGAGACGATCTTGCCACCGGCGAGTGCGGATTCATGCGCGCAAAGGCCAACGCAAGTCCAGTTCGCGGATCTCACCGCGTTCGGGAGCGGATCGCGACCGTCGATCAATGCCGAGATGAACTCGTGCGCCAAGTGGGGATGCGAACCGCCGTGCCCTGC
>JBDSSU010000140.1:0-2884 GCA_039928635.1 Opitutaceae bacterium
CGTGCCGGTTCGGGCGTCCCGCCCGAGCCATCCGAACCGCTCTCGGCGAGACGCCGAGCGCAGCACGCGAGACGCGCGCGCTCCCCGGACCCTTTCGCAACCAAGCCGAAGCAAGCTTCGGGGTATCGGACCCACAGCGAATTAAAATCCTTCAGGGATCGATCATCTGTGTCCATCCGTGGTTTCAAAGGCGTTTTAGCACCGTTTCCACTCACGGCACCTGCAGTTCCTTCATGACGCGGGCGATCGAGGCGGCATCGTGCAGCGCTTTGGGCGGGATCGGAAATTCCGCCGTGAAGACATGCAGCGCGGCCGCTTTCTCCGTCGTGGCTCGCGACTCATCGATTTTCCCATCCGCAGTCAGGACCGCGCCGAGATTAAGCCCGAGGCGCTCCGCCAGAAACCGGTACGCCGCCTCGCGTTTCGACGGACCGTAGTCGTGTCCCTCAGCGCCGAGGTGCACGTTCGCGATGTTTTTGCCGGCGCCGTAGTAGCCGTAAATCTTTTGGAGAAACGGGAACTCGGCTTCCGGCACGTGCTGCGTCCAATCTTTGCCATCCGACACCACCAGCATCGGCCGCGGCGCGGCGAGCGCAGCGATCATCACGTTGCTCACGAAATGATCGGCGCTGCGATGGATCGGCATTCCGCTTTCGCACGGGCAGCCACCAAAGAAATAGCTGGAGACCATCACGACCGGCACGCTCACCGCGATGCGCGGATCGAGCGCCGTCAACACAAAGGCCTGCGTGCCGCCGCCTGACTCGCCCGTGACGGCGATACGTTTTGGATCCACGCCTTCGAGTGATTCGAGGAGATCGACCGCGCGCATCGCGTTCCAAACCTGGAGCGTGAAAGCAAATGGCTGCCGGTGCGCCGGCTGGCCGACGAGCTGGATCGAGTCGCCGTAGGCAAACATGTCGATCGAGAGCACCACCGCGCCCATGCGCGCGAGACTCGCACAGCGTGCCTGCACCGTCGGGTTGAAACGCGCGTGCAGATCGTAGTCCTCGGGTTTCACGATCGTCGTGCTATGTCCATGCGTCGAGAGCACTGCCGCGTACGGCGGCCTGGCGTTCAGCGGACGGTAGAGATTGCCCGTGACGAAATAGCCCGGCACGGACTCGAACGCGATATTCTCCACCGTGTAGCCGTCATAACGCCGGAGGTTCCGGATCACGGGATTCAAGGGCGTGCGTTTGGGCCAGGGTGCAAGGTCGGCGCCCTGCTGAATCCGAAGCCGGACAAGTTCGCCATAGCGGTCCCACGAAGCGCGGTCGGGAAACTGCGCAAGGGCTGCATCCAAGACAGCCTTACCTTCTTCCGGTTTTAGATAGTTACCAAGACCGGCCCCTCCCCCCGGGAGCGGCGGAAGTTCCAGCGGGATCCAGTTCGGTTGGGGTGCCGAAGCGGCGCTCAGGCGCGTGACCATCATCGAAGCGAACAGAAAACAAAACCAAGCCGGGGTTTTCATAGCGGGGCGAAATTCCAGACGACAGTAACGAAGACCGATGGAAACAAAGCGACGGGAAATACCTCCGGTCAAGCGGCGTCACCGGAAGAATCGCCAACCCGGTCCCGACGACCAGATTCGTCGTAAGCGATGTCCGACCGAACATCCGCCTCCCTCCGCCGAACGCAGTCAGCACAAGCGAACACGATGGCGGCGACCCGGCCCCAACCCACGGCATCGCCTCTTTGCGTTCCTTCAGTTCTGTGGCCGCGAAACGATCTCTCTGTGCGGTCTAAAAATAATCCGCTCGAAGGCTGGACTCATCACCCGTCTGTCGAAAACTGCGGCGAACCCCACCCTCCATGAAGGCTCTCCTCCTGCTTTTGCTTGCCGCCCTGTCGCTGACTGCCTCGCCTGATCCGTTTGTGACGCCGGCACCCATGGTCCGGATCTGGCCCGGTACGCCTCCCGGCTCCGAAGGGAAGACCGCTCCCGAAAAGTGGATCGAGGGCGGCACGCCCGATGCGTTTCACCGCGTCACGGACATTCATAATCCTTCGCTCACGATTTATTTGCCGCCGAAGGAAAAGGCGACGGGTGCCGCGGTCATCGTCGCGCCGGGTGGCGGGCACCGCTATCTCGTGGTCGACCTGGAAGGCGAGCTGGTCGCGAAAAAACTGAACGCGTTTGGTGTCGCCGCTTTCGTCCTCCGCAGCCGCCTCGCCCGGGCCGAGGGTTCAACCTACAAGGTCGAGGTCGAATCGCTCGCGGATCTGCAGCAGTCGATTCGCGTCGTGCGTGAGCGCGCAAAGGAATGGAACATCAATCCAAGCCGCGTCGGAGTCATGGGCTTTTCTGCGGGAGGCCATCTCGCCGCGCTCGCCGAGAACGCTCCCGATACCGCGACGCGGCCCGACTTCGCCGTGCTGGGTTACCCGGGCTTGGGCAACGCGAGCGTCGCGGTGGCGCAAAACGTTCCGCCGACATTCATGTTCGTGAACGACGATGACCCGCTCGCCACGGGTGCTGGCGAATATTACCTCGCGCTGCGCAAAGCCAAAGTCTCCGCGGAATTTCATGTCTTCCGCCGCGGCGGTCACGGGGTGGGCGCGACCGGCCGGGCTCCAGGTTTTGAGAAGCTCGGCACTTCGAAATGGCCGGAACTCCTCGAGGTTTGGATGAACGATCTCGGATTTCTGCGGTGATCGGAGGGCGGGGCTCGAACGGATAAAGGGAGAGCACGCCGCTTCGCGACGTCTACCGAGGCAGCTAAGCCGCATCCATGCGTTGAGAAACCACGAATAGACACGAATGGAGGCAAAGATCAGAGCGACCGGGAAAAAATCCGGAGTCATGGCTTCCACTCACCTTTCAGTGAGTGGCTCAGGCGCGCCCGTCTCCAAGTGTTTTTCATTCGTGTCCCTTTGTGTC
>JBDSSU010000141.1:0-6500 GCA_039928635.1 Opitutaceae bacterium
GACCGACCCCGCCGCGGCTCCCGCGCAGAACTGGGAGATGAAAATTTTCAGCAAGGAAGGTTTTCGCTCGATGATTCTCCGCGGCAGCGAAGTGCGACTCGCCGCGGCGAACCGTTACCAAGTGGTCGACCTCAGCATCACGATCTTCTCGGGCAAGGCCGACGCCCGCGTCGACAGCATCCTGCTGAGCCCGGCTGCGACGTTTCTCGCGCGCGAAAATCGCGCAACCGGGGACAAGGCCGTCCGGCTCATTCGCGACGACATGGAAATCACGGGTGAACAGTGGACCTACGTTCACGCTGAACAGAAAGTGACGATCCAGAAAAACTCGCGGGTGATTTTTCACGCCGCCCTTCCCGACCTCATTCGATGAAATCTTCCCTCCTTTTCGCGCTATCCGCTCTCCTGACCTTGGGCCCGGTGCGCGCGGCCGAAACTCCGGTTTCAACCGACACCATCATCGAATGCGCCGGTGTTTTCGAAACGATCAGCACCGACAAGGAAATCACGTCGACCTTTCGCGACAAGGTCCTCGTGACCGGCAACAATCTAAAACTCACGTGCGATTTCCTCACGGTGATCGCGATTCGGAAGGACGACGGCGCCGCGGCGCTCGGAAAATACGGCTATTTCAAATCGCTCGTGGCCACGGGGAATGTCCGGATCGTCCAAGGCGATCGCGAAGCGACCTGCGGCCGCGCCGAGATTTTCCCCGGTGAAGACAAAATCGTGCTGAGCGAAAATCCGCTGGTCCGCGACACGGGCAACGAATCGTCCTTCACCGCTCCCGTGCTCGAGCTCTACCGCGGGCAGCGCCGCGCCATCGCTCCCGCCCAACCCGGCGGCCGCACCCGCATCGTGCTGCCGGCGTTGAAGGATCTGGGCTACGAAAAGGACAAGGCGACGCCCTCACCTGATCCCGCGCCGAAAACGGCCCCCGCGAAATGACGCCAACGCCAAATACCACCGCCGCACCGGCGACGGCACCCGCTCCGGCGGCAGCGCCAGTCTCGCAAATCCGCACCGAGGGGCTGGTGAAGACTTTTGGTGAGCGCACCGTGGTTGCGGGCGTGAGCCTCCATTTCGCGGCGGGAGAAGTGGTCGGACTCCTCGGACCCAATGGCGCGGGCAAGACCACCACGTTCTACATGATCGTCGGCCTCGAACCGGCGACCGCGGGCACGGTGTCACTCGATGGTCATGATCTCACGCGGATGCGAATGCACCAACGGGCGCGCCATGGCATCGGTTATCTTCCCCAGGAAGCATCGGTTTTTCGAAAACTCACGGTGGAAGAGAACATCCTCGCAATCGCAGAAGTGGTCGGTGTGCCGCGCAAGGAACGGGCGGCCCGCGTGCGCCAGCATCTCGCGGAACTCAGCCTCGGTCATGTGGCGAAACAGAAAGCTTACACGCTTTCTGGCGGTGAACGCCGCCGTTTGGAAATCGCTCGTGCCCTCGTCGCGCGCCCGAAGTTCCTCCTCATGGATGAACCGTTTGCGGCGATCGACCCGATCTCGGTCGCCGAGGTGCAGAAGATCATCCTGCAGCTGAAAGCGCGGGGAATCGGCGTGGTGGTGACCGACCACAATGTCCGCGAAACGCTCCGCATCGTGGATCGCGCCTACCTCATTCACAAAGGGAAGGTGCTCACCGAGGGCCCCAGCGATTTCCTCGTACGCGATGAGCAAGCGCGGAAGTTCTACCTCGGCGAGAATTTCAATCTGTGAGGCGGGAAGGAGCGAGTAGTCCGTAGCGAGGAGCGAGCCTACGATCGGTCGCATCGAGACGCGGCTTCCCGTCCGGTTTTCTACTCGCTACCCGCTACCCGCTACTCACTACTCCCCGCCGTCCGCCTTCCCCATGCTCAAAGCTATCCACGGCATCACGGTCGCGCACTTCTTCGAATCCTATCGCGTAAGGTTGAAGCTCGAGCTGGTGACCGGAGAAGCCGGCATGCACCGGATCATTCGGGAAGGGACCATCAACCGCCCTGCCCTCGCGCTCACCGGTTTCTTCAAATATTTCGCGAACAAACGCATCCAGGTCCTCGGCGCCGCGGAGATGTCCTACCTGAAAACCCGCTCCCAGCTGGATCAGATCCTGATCTTCCAACAAATGGTGCGAAAGGGCATCCCGTGCCTCGTGCTCACGCGTAATTTTGTCCCGACGCATCCGCTCATGATCGTGGCGGCGGAGATGCACCTCCCCGTTTTCCGCACCTCGCTGATCACGATGAATTTCGTGAACCTCGCCACGCTGTGCGTCGACAACGAGTTCGCCCCCAGCGCCACCGAACATGCGACGTCGCTCGATATCAAGGGCGTCGGCGTGATGCTCCGCGGCGATTCCGGTGTCGGCAAAAGCGAATGCGCCCTTGCCCTGATCGAGCGCGGCCACTCGCTCGTGGCCGACGATCTCACGGTGATCAAACTGCTCGACGAGCGTGAACTCATGGCGTCGAGCCGGCCGTTAAACCGCGGCTACATGGAGTGTCGCGGCATCGGCATCATCAATATCGCCGAGATGTTCGGGGTGAAATCCATCCGCATCGAAAAGCGGATCGACATGGTGATTTCGCTGCGCGAATGGACGCCCGAGGCGATCGAGGAACGCACCGGGCTGGAGGAAAACTACTACGAAATCCTCGGCCTGAAGGTGCCGTACATCGAACTCTTCGTCCGCCCCGGACGCGACATGGCCCGTCTCGTGGAAGTCGCCGCTTTGACCCAAGCCCTGAAGAAAATGGGCCACGATCCCGCCAAAGATTTCAACGACCGGCTGATCGCGTTCATGACGCAGCAAGCCGCTCAGCCCGCCACCAAGATCAAGCCCGTCGAACGCGAAGAACGGCTGCCGGGGGAGATCACTTCTGAATAGAGAGACGGCGATTCGTTGCGCACGCTCCCCGCGTTTTCCATCAGCTCGGAGCCGCCGACCCCGCCCGGAGATAGGCGCGTAATACGACGGCCAAGGCCGGGGGGGGTTCGATCAGCCCGTGATCCATCAAGACGCACCGCAATACCACGGGGCTCGCGACCGCCACTGCCCCGGGCACGACAATCGAAAGGCGGGCTCCTTCTCGTCCTTGCGTCTTGCCACCGTCGGAGCGCCCAGCTGCTTTGGGCGGATGAGTTCCAGCCCGCTTCGCGTCGATGGCCGCCGCCCTGATCAACTGCGCAACATTACCTTCGAGGCCAACATCGCGCCCTACGCCACCGGCTCCGTGCTCGTGTCATTCGGTCTCACCCGCGTGATCTGCGCGGCGACCATCGAGGCAAACGTCCCGACCTGGATGAAACAGCAGAAGGTCCCCGGCGGCTGGCTCACCGCCGAATACTCGATGTTGCCTTACTCGACCCTCGACCGAAAACAGCGCGACATCGCCAAAGGGAAAATCGATGGCCGCACCGTCGAGATCCAACGCCTCATCGGCCGCTCGCTCCGCGCGGTGATTGACCTGCAGAAGCTCGGTCAAAATACGCTCTGGCTCGATTGCGATGTGCTGCAAGCTGATGGTGGAACCCGGACCGCGTCAATTACTGGCGCCTATCTCGCCGCGCGGCTGGCGATCCAAAAGCTGCTCGACGCGAAAAGGATTTCCGAGAATCCCCTCGTCGATTCCGTCGCCGCCGTGAGCGCGGGTGTTTTCGGCGGACGCGAGCTGCTAGATCTCAACTATCTCGAAGACAAGGACGCCGAGGTGGACGCGAACATTGTCATGACCGGCCAGGGCAAATTCGTGGAGGTGCAAGGCTCGGGCGAAGAAACCACTTTCACCCATGAGCAACTCCAGGGATTACTCGCCCTGTCCCAGAAGGGGCTCAAGGAACTCGCGGTGCTGCAGACCGCTTTCTTGACGAAGCATCTCCTCGGCGGAAGTCTCGGCCTGCTGGCCCGCTAGCTGCTATTTCGCCTCATCCCCATGAGATTCTCTTCCGCTCTTCGCTTCACAATTCGCGTCGTTAGTGTCCTGGCCGTCTTACCTGCCGCCGTGCAAGCGCACCCGGGACATGATGGTCACGAGCTCACCTGGGACTTGGGTCACCTCGCCGCCTTTCCGCTGGCCACGGTCGGGTGTTTTCTCGCGATCGCCGGACTCGGGTGGACCGCGGGCCGGGTATTACGCTCCCGCACACCCGCCGCGCGCAAAATCAAATCGGAGTGAGGTAAGGCGCGTTAACCTTAATTCGCCGCTCTAACAGGCACGGTGCTCCCGCCCGTGTTCGGAATCCACGGGCCCGATGCCCGTGCCACCCTTTCAAAGCTTCCGTGGATCACACGTCAGCCGGGGAAATCGCACCGCGAGAATCTGACGCAGTTCGCGCAATGCACTCCGCAGCCTCATCCCATCACGGGCCACCAGCTTTACACTCCACCCGCCACGACGGAGAGGACTGATCCCCACCCAAAGATCTTCGGCGTGAAGCGCGGTCACCTTCGCGCCCCAACTCGCATCAGTCTCGTGTACTCCCGCTATTAGCACGACGTTCCCGAAGCACGCTTCCGGCCCGGAACCGGCGAGCGCCGCCAGCGCTTTCAAGTCCGATCCCGTTTGTTCGAACCGCTCGCGCAGGATCAGTTCACCCCCCAGCCGCACTTCCGTTTCCAGAGTCAGCTTCTCCCATTCCCACGCCTCCGCATGGGCAACGCGTCCGGGAAAAAGCATGTCCGCAAAGAGCAATTCACCTCCCGCCTCAACGTCGATGCGCGTCGCCTGCCGATAGCTGCAGCCGCGGTGCGGAACCAGCGGCTCTGGCATCACTTCAAGCCAGCCTCCGGCAGCCACCGCGAAGTGCTGCCGACATTCGGCATGGCCGTTGTTCATCTTGAAAACGCGGCTCGCACTCGGGTTCGTGACGAGCAGCGCCGCCCCACGCGCCACGGCGATGGCCGATTCGAGTCGATCGCCGGACAGAATTCCCGCCGTCGGATTCACCACCTGCACCAGCAGTACCCGCGCATCCGCGTCCCAATACGGTTTGCTCACATGATAGGGCGCCCGGAAAGACTGCGTGGTCAGCGCGGTGCGCCCATCCGCACGGACGTCTGCGTCCAACCGGAGATGACCGGCAAACGCGCTCACGTTTTCCGCCGCGCAATCACGGCGACGTGGCCACGCCCTGCAGGCTGATCGAGTTCACAGAGCTCAATCGCGAAGCCGGCCGCTTCCAGCAGCTCACACGCTTTTTGCGGCGACCATGAACTGTAGAAAAACGTTTCGCCGTGCATGTGGTCCGTGAAGCCCGGATCCTCCGTGCCTCCGCTCGAAAGCAGAAGGCGGCCTCCCGGCGCGAGCCAGCGCGCGAATTTCCCGTAGATCGAGGCGTGATGTCGCCGGTCGACGTGGAACAGCGAGTCCCACGCAATCGCCGCCGCGAACGTCCCCGTGAGTTCAACGTCTTCAAGACGGCTCCGAATCAGCCGGGCATCCGGCATCACGCGTCGCGCGATCGCCAACATTCCTGCTGACCCGTCCACGCCCGTGAGCTCGTAGCCACGCCGGAGCACTTCCTCCCCAATCGGCCGACCGGTGCCACAGCCGAAATCGAGCACTCGCGCTCCCACCTCCAAATCATTGAGCAGAAGATCGAGGTACTTGTTCTCGCGGAGCGCGGTGGAACGCTCTCCGAAGAACTTTTCCGCGATCACGTCATACGCGGCCGGCACGTCTGGGAAAATCGTCACGCGCGATTCGTCGTCGCCGCCGCCTTCTGCGCAAACAAAACGTCGTGCTCCAGCCACGCGATCACCGCGTCGAGATTGTGCTCGCGTTTCAAGTCGCAGAAGAGAAACGGTCGCGCCCCGCGCTGCACTTTTGCGTCCCGCTCCATCACGCCGAGATCGGCGCCCACCAGCGGCGCGAGATCGATTTTGTTGATGATGAGCAGATCGCTGAAACGAATCGCGGGGCCACCCTTGCGCGGGATCTTATCTCCCTCGGCGACGTCGATCACATAGATGAACGCATCCACCAGCTCCGGAGAAAACGTGGCGGTAAGATTATCGCCGCCGCTTTCCACGAGCAGCAGCTGAAGATCCGAGAACTTGGCTTCGAGCGCGCGACACGCCTGCTCGTTCATGGTCGTGTCGTCGCGAATGGCGGTGTGCGGACAACCTCCGGTCTCAACGCCCGCGATCCGCTCGGCGGGAAGCGCACTCTGCTTGATGAGAAACTGCGCGTCCTCGGAGCAGTAGATATCGTTCGTCACGACGGCCATCGAGTAGCGTTCACGCAGCCGCTGGCAAAGTTTGAGACAAAGCATGGTCTTACCCGAACCAACCGGGCCACCGATGCCGATACGAGGAGGACGAGTCATGCAAAAAATAAGCGGGTAGCGAGTAGTGAGTAGCGAGTAGAAAGACAGAAGACAGGCTGCCCGGCTTCGTGGATCGATATGCTCGCTCCCCGCTACTCGCTCCTGTCACGAAATAAACATTCGCGCGTCGGCCGTTTCGTGGCGCGCAGCCGCGATATCGAGCCACGGGTTGAACCAGCC
>JBDSSU010000142.1:0-3477 GCA_039928635.1 Opitutaceae bacterium
ATCGGAACGTTGTTGATCCGACCCGTGTTGGCGAGCGTGCCGCTCTGCCCAATGGCGGCCGAATAGTAGGAGTTTTGGAAATTCAGCAATGCTCCGGAGGGGAAGCTGGTGTTTTGCACCCAGCGCATGGGGAAGGGACTGCTGACACCCGCGGCCGACCGCTGCGCCTGCGTGAGGGCCACGGCCGGAATGCCATTAAAGGTGGTCTTGCCATCCCAACTCGACAGTCGGTCGCGCATGGAGGTGAGAGCCTTGGCTTCCTTGCGCTCTGAGACTTCGCCTTCGAGACGAATGCTCAGTTTTTTCGTTATATTATACTTTAGTGCGAGGGCCACGCCCCACCGCTCCGTCCACTCGTTATCTCTCCAGGTATCCGAGGTTTCCTCAATGACGTTCGAAGCGGGGACGGCCAAAAGGGGTCATGTCGTGAATCTTGACAGATTCCCCCTCCGCCGCTGACGTCCGCGCCATGGCCAGAAAACTACGCTTGGAATACGCGGGGGCGTGTTATCACGTCCTCAACCGGGGGAAACTACCGGCGGGATTTGTTCGCGGGCAAGGGCGCGGCGGAGTCGTTCGAGGCGTGTCTCTTCGAAACGTGCGCGCGGTTCGGGTGGCCGGCTGCACGGCCGGCCGGAAGGGGTCAGGCTTCCCATTTCCCGATCGCCGCCACTCGTAGAAGGAAAATTACAACGAACGTTTCGCGCAGAGATGACGCAGCGCTTGGCGCAGCGGCATGGCTCGCAAACTTCGGCTCGAATTCCCCGGCGCCTGCTACAACGTGATCTACCGCGGGGATGTTTTCAGGACGGACGGCGCCAAGGCGGCGTTCGAGCGCTGCCTTTTTGAAGGCTGTCGGAAATCGGGATGGGTGCTTCACGCGTTTGTGATCATGCGCAATCACTACCATCTGGCCGTGGAGACCCCGCAGGGAGCGGCCAAAAGGGGTCATGTCGTGATTGTTGACAGAAGCGCAAGTGACTGGGACGCCTGGGGACGGCCCAAAGGGGTCATGTCGTGAATCTTGACAGATTCCCCCTCCGCCGCTGACGTCCGTGCCATGGCCAGAAAACTACGCTTGGAATACGCGGGGGCGTGTTATCACGTCCTCAACCGGGGGAACTACCGGCGGGATTTGTTCGCGGGCAAGGGCGCGGCGGAGTCGTTCGAGGCGTGTCTCTTCGAAACGAGCGCGCGGTTCGGCTGGCGGCTGCACGCGTTTGTCATCATGCGAAATCATTTTCACCTGGCCGTGGAAACGCCCGAGCCAAACCTGAGCGAAGGCATGAAGTGGCTGCAAGGGACGTGGGCGGTGCGGTTCAACCGTTTCCGGGCGGAAGCGGGACGGCCGTTTCAAGGGCGTTACAAGGCGCTGCACGTGGAGCCGGGCCACGCGCTGGCGCAGGTGGCGCATTACATTCACTTGAATCCGGTGCGAGCGAAGGTGGCGACGGCGGAGCAACTGAGAGATTTCCGGTGGAGCAGCCTGCCGCGCTTCATCGGGAAGGATCGGCCGGCCGGACTGGAGGCAACCACCGTGCTGGCAGAAAGCGGCGGACTGCCCGACACCGCGGCGGGATGGCGGCGTTACATCGCCTATCTCGAAGTGCTGGCGGAAGAGGAAGGTCGCACGCGAGAAGAGAAATTTGGCCGGTTGAGCCGGGGCTGGGTGGTCGGGTCGAAGGAGTTTAAGGCGGGGTTAAAAAAAGAGCTGGGCGTGACCGGGCGAGGACGGCTGGCGTTGCTGGGAGCCGACCGGGAGGCGCATCGGGAGATGCGGGCGGAGTTGTGGGAGGAGCGTTTGCTCGCCGGTGCGAAGGCGCTCGACATCAAGCTGGACGAATTGCCTGCCCGGAAATCGGCCGCGGGAAAGGTACAGCTCGCGACCTTCATGAAAACCACCAGCTCGGTTTCAAACGGCTGGCTCGCGGATCGCCTCCAAATGGGAAAGGCCGCAAGCGTCAGCCAATACGTGCGGCGCTTCCGCTTGGAAGGAAAACACGAGAGCCGGGCACTCCGGAAGGCTTTGTCAATATTCACGACATGACCCCTTCTGTCCCTGCCACGACGGGCGCGACCCGGCTGCCACGACGAACGCAGCTTTCCGGCACAGATAAGCGATGCGTTCCCGTGCAATTTTACCCTCAAGCCGCCGAGCCAAATCGTGACCGCCGACCGCGAGCAGTTGTGCCGATGAGTGGAGATCGTCGGCCAACAGCGCGCTGATTTCATCGAACACCGGAGTCAGCGCGAAAATCCGCTGGAGGGAACGCAATCCGCTGATGAATTCCTCTGCGCGTTGCTTCGATCTCCGCCGCCGAGGGGCATCCCTCAGCAGAGTATTGGGCTCACTGCCCAAAATATCCACGCCGGGATTATCGTGCAGGAAGAGGGCGACCTCTCGGAGTGCCGGGAGCCGCGCCAGCCGTCGACGCTGACGGAAATGCACGCGCAACGCATCGTGCGGGTACATCTCCTCCACGCGTTTCGTGAGGGCGTCAGCATAAGCTACCGCGGTGATCTTCACTCCACTGGGCGTGCCGTGCGCGTAAACGAGCTGGAGCCAATCGTTCGGCTGGAGCGCGGCGAGCGGGGCAAGCGATCCTTCGCTCTCCTTTACCTTTATGAGCCGCAACTGAAGGGCCGATACGAGGGGAAGATGGCCGCCCGTCAACGCCGCCAGCCGCAGCGTCCGGGCCAATGCGATACCGTGATCTTTAAAGCCTACGATCTCCTCAATGTGATCGATCAGCTTCGGGTCGTCGGCTAGCAACCGCGCGATGGCCGCTACGGTGATCCGGCGTAGCGCTGGCCGGAGTGGCATGGGCAAGGTCGCAAGCAGATCGCGCAAGTACGCAGTTCGTGCACGTCCACGTTTGCCGCGGCTGCGAGCATGGGCGCTTTTGAGGCGTTCGATTTCGCTCCGCACTGAGTTCCGGACCCCGCGCAAGGGAGCTGGAACAATTCCCTGCTCGATCGCGTCGTCCAAGATGCTGCGCAAGGTCGCGGTCGGCGTAGTCAATAAGTTGCCCCAATCCGACGGTAGCCCCAGCCGAAGCCAGCCGTAGAAAGTTGAGTGGGTATCCAAGCTGCCTGCAGAGTTTGCGCGGGGCCGGCGTGAATGCTTCGCGATACGTGAATCAGGGGGCATCGGGGTTGTACAACGAAGGATGAGAGCGACACCCGTGACAACGCATGGGGCGCCGCCTTTGTCGACTGTGACCATGCAAGTGCGGCGGCCGAGAAGGGGTCATGTCACGGGCCAAGTAGACGGGTCAGGCCTTTTCATTTTACACCGGACTTTAAGCCGATTCTTTCGCAGAAAGACGGCAGACGCACAGGACTTAAAATCCTGACCCCATCGGCTCGGCCTTCAGGTCACACGTAACATGAAACGGCCTGACTCCGTCCGATTTCGCCACAGTGAAGAAGGAAAGGGGTCATGTCGTGATTCTTGACAGACGGTTTAAAAATAGG
>JBDSSU010000143.1:0-5962 GCA_039928635.1 Opitutaceae bacterium
GTCGCCCGCGAGCTGCGCGCGAAGAATTTCATGAAGATCATCTCGCTCGCTCCGGAGGTTCTCTAACATGGCCCAGAAATTCCACGTCAAACGCAACGACGTCGTCGTTGTCATCTCCGGCTCCCACAAGGGCAAGACCGGCAAAATCCTCGAGGTGTTGCCCGCGAAACAGCGCGCGCGCGTCGAGGGCGTCGCGATGATGAAGCGTCACCTCAAAAAGTCGCAGGAGCATCCGCAGGGCACCATCGCCGAGCGCGAAGGTTCGGTGCACATTTCGAATCTCATGCTCCAGTCGGTGTTCGACGCGGGCAAACGCAAGAAAACGGCCGCGCCTGCGACCACCTGAACCGGCTGACTGCGCGCTTGCCATACCGGCGTCGCGCCTGCGTTATTGGCCGCTTTTCCACTTAAATATCACCTCTCAACGCCTCCGGGTCGGTAATCCGGGGCAACGAAAATGAGCTACGTTCCCTCCCTTAAAAAGATCTACACCGAGCAGGTTGTCCCTGAGCTGGTCAAGTCCCGCGGCTACAAAAACAAGCATCAGGTCCCGAAGATCGTGAAGATCAACCTGAACACTGGCATCGACGCCGAGGCCGACAAGAACCAGATCGCCGACATCGCGCGCGACATCGGCAATATCGCCGGCCAGAAGCCAGTGCTGAGGAAATCCCGCAAGGCCATCGCGAGTTTCAAACTGCGCGAAGGCCAGGTCGTTGGCTGCACGGTCACGTTGCGCGGTAATTCGATGTGGGAATTCCTCTATCGTTTGCTCGCCGTGTCGCTTCCCACCATTCGCGACTTTCGCGGCGTGCCTCAGAAGCTCGATGGCCAGGGAAACTATAATCTCGGCATCACCGACTTCACCATTTTCCCCGAAATCACGGTGGAGAACGTGAAAAAGACCATGGGTCTCGACATCACGATCGTGACCAGCGCCAAAACCGACGAAGAGGGACGCGAGTTGCTCAAGCTCCTCGGAATGCCTTTCCGCCGCACGGAGCAGCAGACCGCTCCCAAGACCGCCGCCTAAACCACTTCGACCATGCCGAAAACATCCGCCATCCAGCGCAACGAAAAGCGCAAGCGTCTCACCGCCAAGCACGCCAAAGAGCGCGCTGAGTTGAAGGCCACCCTGAAGAATCCCGCTACGACCGACGACGCGTTCTACGCCGCCCAGAAGAAGCTGCAGAAGCTCCCCCGTAATTCCTCACCCACGCGCATCCGCAACCGTTGCTCGATGAGCGGCCGTCCGCGCGCCTACATCGGCAAGTTCGGTGTGTCCCGCATCCAGTTCCGTGAACTCGCCCTTTCCGGCAAGATCCCGGGAGTCACCAAATCCTCCTGGTAAATTTTTTCGACCGCGGGGGTTTATGCGCTTTTGGCACATCGGATATGACCCACGGTCCTCTCAAAACTAACATCCACCCATGACCGACCCGATTAGTGATTTCCTCACCCGCCTCCGCAACGGGAGCAAAGCTCGCCTCGATGAATGCGTGATGCCGCACTCCATTCTCAAAGAGAGCATTGCGAACATCCTCAAAAGCGAAGGTTACGTCGCCGATGCCGCGACTGGCGTTGACGCTGACGGCCACAAGACGCTCATCGTGAAAATGAAGTACGTCGATGGCGCACCCGCCATCACCGGCCTCACCCGCATCTCCTCGCCGGGTCGTCGTCTATACTCTGGCTACACTGAAATCCCGCGCGTCCTCAACGGCCTCGGCATCAGCATCGTTTCCACCTCGAAAGGGTTGATGAAGGATGCCGACTGCCGCCGTCAAAAGGCCGGTGGCGAACTGCTCTGCAACATCTGGTAACCCGCCACTCTCATGAGCCGCATCGGCAAACAACCCGTTCCCATCCCCGACAAGGTCAAGGTCGACATCAAAGGCCACACCGTTTCCGTCGAGGGCCCCAAGGGCAAAGTCTCCAAGACTTTCGCTCCCGTCGTTAATATTTCGATCGCCGACAAGAAGGTCACGGTCTCGCCCACCGAGGATGACAGCCGTTTCGCGAAGGCGATGTACGGTACCGTACGCTCCGTGATCGCAGGCATGGTCAAAGGCGCTTCCGAGGGCTACACCAAGGAGCTCGAAATCCAAGGTGTCGGCTTCAAGGCGAATCTGAAGGGCACGACTCTCGATCTCGCGCTGGGCTACTCCCACCCGATCTTCATGGAAATTCCGACGGGCATCAAACTGACCGTCACGGACCAGACGAAGCTCAAGGTCGAAGGCGCGGACAAGCAGCTTGTCGGAGCCGTCACCGCGGAAATCCGCAGCTATTATCCGCCGGAGCCCTACAAGGGCAAAGGTGTGCGCATCGTTGGCGAGCGCGTCCGCCGCAAAGAAGGCAAGACGGTCGCTTGATGATCGTCCTCTTCCTCATCCTTTAAAATTTTCTCGGGAATCCTCCCATGAGCACCTCTTCCAAATCCACTCTCCTCCAGAAACGTCGCTGGAGAATCCGCAAGAAAGTCAACGGCACCGCGCTCCGTCCGCGTCTCTGTGTTCGCTTCACGGCGAAGCACGTCTACGCCCAGGCCATCGACGACGATGCCGGCAGGACGCTCGTGTTTCTTGGCAGCCTCGATGCCGGTCTGCGTCAGCAGAAGCTCAAGGCCAACATCGCCGGCGCCAAGACGCTTGGCGTGGCCTTCGCTGAAAAAGCCAAGGCCGCGGGCATTGCTTCGGTCGTCTTCGACCGGAGCGGCGCTCCTTATCACGGTAAAGTCAAAGTATTCGCCGACGCTGCGCGCGAAGGCGGTCTCCAGTTTTAATAAATGCCTATGAGCACTGAACCCACTTCCGCTCCCGCGCCCGCCACGCCCGCTCCTGTCGCCGCTGCTCCAGCACCTGCTGCAGCCCCCGCCCGCGAGGAACGCGCTCCCCGTCAATTCAACCGCGGCCCAAATCGTGGTGGTGGTGGCGGTCCCCGTCGTGATGGCGGGCAGCGCCGGGACAATCGCGACAAGAAGGATCAGGGCGACGGCCCGACGATGATCGAGAAGGTCGTCTTCATCAATCGTTGCGCCAAGGTCGTCAAAGGCGGTCGTCGTTTTAGCTTTTCCGCACTCGCGGTGGTCGGTGATGGCAAAGGCAAAGTCGGAATCGGCTATGGCAAGGCCAACGAAGTTCCGGACGCCATCAAGAAAGGCACCGCGAACGCCCACAAGCACCTCGTGAGTGTGAAGCTGAAAGGTGACACGATTCCCCACGACGTCCTCGGGGTGTACGACGGCGGTCGCGTCATGTTGAAGCCCGCCTCGCCTGGCACCGGCCTGATCGCTGGTGGCGGAGTGCGCGCGGTCCTCGAAGCAGCCGGCGTGAAAAACATTCTCACGAAGTCGATGGGTTCCTCGAACCACATCGCAGTGGTGCATGCGACCCTTAATGGTCTTCTCCAACTCCGTTTGGCGGAAAACATCGCGGCCGTCCGCAAGATCAGCTGACGCGTCTCCGGCGTGTGAACCGGCGTTCACGCGATCTTCTCAAAATTTAGAAAACCAAATCCGAGTCCCGACGATCAATGGTCGTCGGGGCGTCCCCAACCAGGAAACATAATGAAACTTCACGAACTCAAGAACGTCCCCGGCGCCGTGCATCGCAAGAAGCGTGTCGGCTGCGGCGAAGGTGGCGGTCATGGCAAAACTTCCGGTCGCGGCGGCAAAGGCCAGACGGCCCGTTCCGGTGGCAGCATTCGCCCCGGGTTTGAAGGCGGCCAAATGCCCCTTTACCGCAAACTTCCTCATCGCGGGTTCAACAATTATGAGCACCGCACGGAGATCGCGGTCCTCAACGTGGGCGACCTCGCGTCGCTCGACTCCGGCGTCACCGATGTGAACGCGGAGCTCCTCGCGTCTTCCGGCCTGATTCGCGGCGGCGAGAAGACGGTGAAGATTCTCGGTGACGGCGAAATCACGCGCGCCCTGAAAGTCACCGCGGCGAAGTTTTCCTCCTCGGCGAAAGCGAAGATCGAGCAAGCCGGTGGGCAGGCGATCGTCGGCTGATCTTGTGGCGGATTTGCGGGGTGAGGACTGCTGATTGATCGAACCCCGTTGATCCTCGTCGTCCCGCTGCTCCGCAATTCGAAATCCGCGCTCCGAAATTCCAGATGTTTTCCGCCTTCACTAACTCACTGAAAATTCCCGAGCTCCGCTCGCGGATTTTCTACACACTGTCGCTGCTTTTCGTGGCCCGTGTCGCGGCGCATATCATCCTGCCCGGGATCAACCCAGGCCCGCTGCAGAATTTTCTGGCGGATCAAGCCGGCACCGCCGGGGGCGATTTGCTTGGGCTGTACAGCATGTTCACGGGCGGCGCGCTCACGAAGGGTGCGATCGGTTCCCTTGGTATTCTCCCTTATATCAGTGCGTCCATTATCTTTCAGCTGATGACGGCGGTGGTGCCTGCGCTCAGCCGGTTGCAGCAGGAAGGTGACGTGGGGCGCCAGAAGCTCACGCAGTACACGCGCTACGCGACGGTGCTCATCTGCATCATCCAGGGTACGATGATGATTCTCGCCCTGCAAAAGCCCGACATCCTCTTCCCGGGTTACGATGTAAACACCTACGGGAACATCGTCATTATCAACAGCCATTGGTTTCTCATTCAATCGGTCGTGCTGTTGACGGCAGGTACCATGCTCACGATGTGGCTGGGCGAGCAGATTACTCAACGCGGGATCGGCAATGGGGTCTCCCTTTTGATCACCGTGGGCATTCTCGCCGGTATCCCTGCCGCCGCGAAGATGGCCAAGGATCTGTTCTTCGGTCCGATCGGTACACGCTCTCTCGGCCTCCCTCAGGCGGCGGTGATGATCTCTCTCTTCGTTTTGGTCACGATGGGCATCATCATGGTGGTGCAAGGCCAGCGGAAGATCCCCGTGCAATATGCCAAGCGGGTTGTCGGCAATAAGGTGATGGGCGGCCAGAGTTCGTTTTTGCCGCTGAAGGTTAATTATTCAGGAGTGATGCCGGTGATCTTCGCGACGGCGATCCTCATGTTTCCTTCGCAGATCTTCTCCTACATGGGAGCCGCCTTTAAACTGAATTTCCTCAGTCAGCTTGCGCAGGATCTAAGTCACGGAAGCCTGCTCTACTACACGCTCGATGCTTTGCTGATCCTGTTTTTCAGCTATTTCTGGGTGTCCGTCATGTTCAAGCCGATCCAGATCGCGGACGACCTGAAGAAGTACGGCGGCTACATCCCCGGGGTTCGCCCCGGTGCGCCGACGGCGCAGTTTCTTGATTTCATCATGACGCGGCTGACGCTGGCGGGTGCCGTGTTCCTGACCATCATCGCCGTGATGCCGGATCTGGTGCTGAACTTCCTGCATATCCCTTCGCCGATCGCGGTTTTCTTCGGCGGAACCGGGATGCTTATCACTGTGGGTGTCATTCTCGACACCATGCGCCAGATCGAAACGTTCCTCCTGCAACGGCACTACGACGGATTCCTCAAGAAAGGCCGGATCCGGTCCCGTGCAGACACGCGCCAAGGCATGACCGGTGAAGCGCTGAGTTCGGACGCCGTGCTCAAACTCGCTTTGCCGATGCTGGGCCTGCTCGTGTTGGGCACGACGATCTGGGCTTACCGGACTTTCCTTCAATAAATCTTTACTTCGGTCGTGATGGCGGCCATCAACGACCTCTTTTCGAGTTTTGGCCCTCCCGCCAAGACCAAGCTCCTTCTCCTCGGTGCATCCGATTTTCGCTCTGAAAACCTGATGAACCGGGTTCGTTCTTTGAATCTTGAGCACGTCTCTCCCGCCAAATTGATGCGGTCGGAGATTTCGCGCCGTCCTGGTTCTGCCAGTGCGGAGGAAGCAATCACGCTGGCGCGTCTGCGCCGCTGGTTCTTCACGCGTAAACCTGATGCGGGTTTTGTCCTCACGGACTTCCCGGCTACGCTGCTCCAAGCAAAAGTGTTCGACGAATGGCTCGATGCTCGTGACG
>JBDSSU010000144.1:0-2957 GCA_039928635.1 Opitutaceae bacterium
CCCGCTGTTGAAGCTCATCGGTCTGGATGCGCTATAGAAATTGTGGCGGGAGTTCGAGCCGGCGCGCGAAGGTCCGGAGTTTCTTTTTCTAGACGAAATCCAAGTGGCGAAGGACTGGCAGACCTGGCTAAAGCACCAAGTGGATTTCGAGAAGCGGCGGCGCATCGCCGTGACAGGTTCGGCGACGCCGCTGGTCGCGGAAGGCCAGGAATCGGGCGTGGGTCGCTGGCAGACCATCCGGTTGGCGACACTCTCCTTTTTCGAATATCTCCAGATCAGGAGATTAACTGCACCCCCGCTGCCGCCGGTGGGCTCGCTCCTGGAAATATTCCAGTGGGACAAAACGCAGTTCGCGCGTCATGGCGAGGAAGCGAGACCGCTGGTGGGCTTGTTTCACGAGTATCTGCTGCGTGGAGGATTTCCGCAGAGCGCGGTGGTGGAGAGCATTTATCTGGCTCAGAAACTCCTGCGGGAGGACATCGTGGACAAGGTGCTGAAGCGCGACATGACGGCGCTGTTTGGCGTGCGGCGCGTGCTGGAGCTGGAGCAGGTGTTTCTCTACCTCTGCCTACATGACGGCGGACTGCTGAATCTGCCTGAGCTGTGCTCGAGCCTGCAACTCAAGCGTCCCACGGTCAGCAGTTTCATCGAACTGTTGGAGAGCACCCACCTGATTCACCGCCTGCTACCCTTCGGCTATGGCAAGCAGGTGCTCCGCGCGCGTGCGAAAATCTACCTGGCCGACGCCGCGATCGCGCCGAGCGTGCTGCTCCGCGGCAAGGCTCTGCTGGAAGACCCGGACGCGCTTGGCCGGGCGGTGGAGACGGCGTTTTTCAAACACGTTTTCACCCGCTACTATGCCCGCAGCGTGGGATTCTCCTATTGGCGCGGAAAGCAGGATCGCGAAGTGGACATCATCGCCGATCTCGACGGGAGGCTGGTACCGTTCGAGGTGAAATATCGCGCTGCGCAGCACACCGGTCCCGCCGATTTGAAAGGATTGGTGCAGTTCTGCGCCGAGCACAAAACGGAGACGGGCTATGTGATCACACGCGATACGACCGACTTTCAGGTGATGGAAATCGAGCGTGAAGGCGTGAAGACGCGTTTGCTAAAAATTCCGGCTGCCCTCGCGTGCTATTGGCTGGGACGCTCAGAGCTGGAATCGGCTAATCGCGCGGAGGCGATTGGGTAGCACCATGGGTACGGGCTTGCAGACAACTGCCGTAAGCACAGCGGGAGCGGAAATGCGCGAAGCGAACTTCAGACACATGATCGCCTGCTCCGCACATTTGCTGGCGCACGCTCCGCACATTGGTCCGCGCTAAAATGAGCCTCAACGAATCCACTGTCGAAGACATCGCGTTGGGGTGGTTCGTCGAACTGGGCTACGCGATTAATCATGGGCCGCATCTTGCACCCGGTGAACCGGCGGCGGAGCGGGACTCGTTTGGCGACGTGGTGTTGGTGGGGCGATTGCGTGCGGCGGTCTCACGGTTGAATCCGAGCATCCCCGAGGAGGCGCGGGAGGAGGCTTTGCGGAAAGTGCTGCGCGCGGGAACGCCTTCGCTCACGCAGACGAACCGCGCGTTCCACAAAATGCTGCGCGATGGTATTCCGGTTGAATTCCTTCAACCGGAACCCTCACCCCAGCCCTCTCCCAAAGGGAGAGGGAGCGACGGGCACTATCGCGGGGGATTTGATTTCTCGGGACTGAAGAAGCGGGCGCGTGAGCTGCGGGAGAAAGACACCAAAGCCGAAGAGTTCCTTTGGGAACTACTCAGAAACCGACAGCTCGATGACGCGAAGTTTCGCCGCAATCATCAGTTCGGTGACTACATCTGCGACTTCTACTGTCACGAATCGAAGCTCGTCGTGGAATGCGATGGCGACGCCCACCATACGCCTGAGCGGCGGAAGCTTGATCGGAAGCGCGATGTTTACCTGAGATCGCAAGGATTGACGGTTCTTCGTTTCGAGAACTCCCGCGTACTCAAGGACGCTGATTCCGTGCTGGAGGGAATCGCATCCTATCTCCCCTCTACCTTTGGGAGAGGGGCCGGGGGTGAGGGTTTGCGGCGCTGGGGACTCGTTCGCCTCATCGACTTCGATGATGTCGCCGCAAACGACTGGCTGGCGGTCAATCAATTCACCGTCATCGAAAGCGGACACAATCGCCGGCCGGACATCGTCGTTTTCGTGAACGGTCTCCCGCTTGCCGTGATCGAGCTGAAAAACGCGGCGGACGAAGACGCCACGATTTGGAACGCCTACGAACAGCTCCAAACCTACAAGGCCGAGGTACCAACCCTTCTGCACTACAACGAACTCCTGATCGTGTCCGACGGTTCGCAGGCGCGTATCGGTTCGCTCACCGCCAATCAGGAATGGTTCAAGTACTGGCGCACGATCGACGGCGAGCGCGACGCGCCGAAGACGAGTCATGAAATCGAAATCCTAATCCGCGGCGTGTTCGAGCGCCGTCGCTTCCTTGAATTGCTCCAGCACTTCATCGTCTTCGAGGAGGACACCGAAAGCGACCAGCTCCACAAAATCATCGCCGGCTACCATCAGTTCCACGCCGTAAACTCCGCGGTCGAGGAGACCGTCCGCGCCAGCGGAATGAACGACGAGAGCTGGCGTCCAGGAGAGGATCGAGGCACTTATTGGGCAGGCCGGATGCACGGCGGCAAACCGGGCGACCGACGCGCGGGCGTGGTCTGGCACACGCAGGGCTCGGGCAAGAGTTACTCGATGCTCTTCTACGCCTCGCGCGTGGTGCGGCATCCTGCGATGCAGAATCCGACGCTCGTCGTGCTCACCGACCGCAACGACCTCGATGACCAGCTCTTCGGCCAGTTCCAACGCTGCCACGAAATCCTCGGCCAGACTCCTATTCAAGCGGCTAACCGCGAGAATTTGCGCGAGCTGTTAAACCGCGCGAGTGGCGGGGTGAT
>JBDSSU010000145.1:0-15783 GCA_039928635.1 Opitutaceae bacterium
CACCCCGTCATCTGGATCACGAAGCACCCCACCGCCCGCGTCGTCGGCTTCACTCTCGGCCACGACGAACGCGTCCACGACCTCGCTCCTTTCAAAACCCTCCTCACGAACGCCGTGAAGTGGGCGAGCGGGAAGTGACCTGACCAATCATTGTCACCGAGAACACCGGGGTTTCACCGAGGTCACGGAGCCGATCCCACTCTCTCCGTCCTCGGTGATTTCAGTGCCTCCTCCGTGACCTCTGTGTCGAAAAAGCAAATTACCCCATGGCTACCATCGCCGTCCTCGGCACCTTCGACACCAAGGGCCCCGAGCACGCCTTCGTCGCCGGCCTCCTCCGCGCCGCCGGCCACACCCCGCTCCTGATCGATGTCGGCAGCGTTGCCGCTCCAGCCGTCACGCCCGACATCCCTCGCACCGAAGTCCTTGCCGCGCTCAACGCCCCCGACACCGCCGCCATCCTCGCGCGCCAGGATCGCGGCGAATGCGTCACGCTGATGGGCCGCGCCGCCGCCGCGCTCGTCACCTCGCTTCACGCCGCCGGCCGCATCCACGGCATCATTTCGCTCGGCGGTGGCGGCGGCACGGCCATCGCCACCGCCGCGATGCGCGCCCTGCCGATCGGTTTCCCGAAGCTCATGGTCTCGACGCTCGCGAGCGGTCAGACCGCGCCCTACGTCGGCACGACCGACATCACGATGATGCCCGCCATCGTCGACGTCTCCGGCCTCAACCGCGTCTCGCGCGTCATCTTCGCCAACGCCGCCGGCGCCATCTGCGGCATGGTCGCCGCCTCCGCTCCTCGTCGGGGTGAGGCTCGTCCACGCCTTTCCCCGCCCGAGCCAACTGACCGCCCCCTCGTCGTCGCGAGCATGTTCGGCAACACCACCGCCTGCGTCACCGAGGCCAAGCGCCTGGTCGAATCCGCCGGCTACGAAGTCCTCGTCTTCGCCGCCACCGGCCACGGCGGTCGCGCGATGGAAGCACTCATCGCCAGCGGCCTCGTCGCCGGCGTCCTCGACATCACGACCACGGAGTGGGCCGATGAACTCGTCGGCGGCGTGCTCACCGCCGGCCCCGACCGCCTCGACGCCACCGCGCGCGCCCACCTCCCCGCGATCGTCGTCCCCGGCTGCCTCGACATGGTAAACTTCGGCGAACGCGCCAGCGTCCCCGCAAAATTCGCCGGCCGCCTTTTCTACCAGCACAACCCGCAGGTCACGCTCATGCGCACGACGCCCGCCGAGTGCGCCGAGCTCGGCCGCATCCTCGCGGAAAAAATCAACCGCTACACTGCCCCCGTCACCGTGCTGCTCCCACGCCGCGCGATCAGCGTGATCAGCGCCCCCGGCCAGCCCTTCCACGATCCGGTCGCCGACGCCGCCCTCTTCACGTCCCTCCGCGAGCACCTGCGCCCCGGCCTCCCTGTCCTCGACCTCGACCTCGAGATCAACGCCCCCGCCTTCGCTCAAGCCTGCGCGGAATCACTGCTCGGTCATCTTTTGCATGTGAAGCGCTGATCACCACCCGGCGGTCGATGTGTTTATTTTCTGGGCGGGGCGCCGTTTTCTGGGCCTATGAGTTTGCCGCACGACCTCTCGCGCCACGGCTGGGCCATCCTTCGCTCGCGTCTGCGGAAAGCCTGCTCCGAATGGGCAGGAGAAGATTATCTACCGGAGGACATTTCGCTCGTGTAGTGTCCCGCAAATAGGTGCCCGTATGCGCGGGCGGGCAGACTGGTCGGATGTCACGTACAAGTGCTCCGGTGGTTTTGACGGAAGAAGAACGGCTTCGTCTCGCGCAGTGGATCCGCGCGGGAGCGACGCCGCAGCAGATCGTGCTGCGAGCACGGATCATCGTCGAAGCGGCCGCCGGCAAATCCGCGCAAGAGACGGCCGAACAGCTCGGGATTCACCGACGCACCGTGGCGTTGTGGCGGCGGCGCGTCGGGGAACAGGGCATTGGCTGTGTGTGGGAGATCGCGGCCGGCCGCGGGCGCAAACCGGAGTACGCTGCCGGCCCGCGTCGCCGAGCTGGTCGAGGCCACGCTGCAAACCAAGCCGACGGGTGCGACGCATTGGAGCACGCGGACCATGGCCCGCGTGCACGGGGTAGGCAAAAACACGATCCACCGGATTTGGCAGGACCACGGGCTCAAACCGCATCTGGCGAAAAGTTTCAAACTCGCGCGCGATCCGAAGTTCCTGGAGAAGCTCACCGATGTGATGGGCGTCTACCTGACGCCGCCGCAAAACGCCGTGGTGCTCTGCGTCGACGAGAAGAGCCAGATCCAAGCACTCGACCGAACGCAACCCAGGCTGCCCCTCAAACCCGGCCGCTGCTGCACTTCATCCACGACTACAAGCGCAACGGCACCACGACGTTGTTTGCGCAGTGACACGTGGGGAGGAGCGGCCACATTTTCAGTTGAACTGCTAAAACTGTTTAGCAGCGAAGCCGAAAATCACCACTTCTGGGCGATGAAGGGATTCAATGTGGTTTTCAGACTGAGCTGAAAGCGGGAACCCACCCTGGAATAAAAATTACTTAATGGAGAGCGTCCGATTTTAGGTGCTCCGCTTTATTGTGGCGGAACGACAAACCATCTCGGAGCTACCTCTTTCGGCGACTCGATTCGCGCAAATAAACCGGCGGCACCACGCAGACTTCCTGTGGACCGGCGGTTTCACCGCGCAGGATTCGAAAGAGTAAGGGGATCGCTTCTGCCACCATGGCATCGTTAGCGCCGGCGACGGTGGTGAGCGCCGGATCGAAAAATTCGGCGAGTTCATAGTCACCTACACCAACCACGGCCACGTTCTCGGGAATCTTTCTACCGCTTTGCTTGATCGCCCGGTAGGCGCCGATCGCCAAGCTGTCGTGAACGGCGAAGAGGCCGTCGAGCTTTCCGTCCTTGGCGTAGAACTCCTCAATCATGCTGGCGCCCTCGTGCGGCTGCAGTCCCAAGCTGGCGAGACACACCGGGTTGCGTCCGAGTTTTTCTTTGATCACACGCTTGAAGGCTGCGAGTCGATCCGCAGTCGTGTGGGTCAACGCCCGTCCATATAAAATAGCCGGTTGTTTACAGCCCGCCTCGAGGAGAATTTCTGCCGAGCGTCGGCCCACAAAATCCGGCGCTTCGAGCACGCAGCAGTAGTTGGAAATGCGCCGACCCAGAATCACCACTGCACCAGGCAGGCGGGCCGTCGCTAAAAATTTATCATCTTCGGGGAGGGTGTTGGTGATAATGACTCCATGGTAGCGATTCGCGTCAAGGAGGCTCGGTTTTTCCTTTAAACGTCCCGCGTGGAACATCTCGATGGCGACAGCGTAGCGGGTGTGTTCCGTTGCCTGCAAATCAACCGCTCGCTGCAACGCATGGAGTGCTTGGCCGACCAATGGAAGCGGTGCTTCGAACGAAGTGAGGATCGCGAGATCGAACTGCCGCGTCGCTGATTTGTGCGCTCGAAGGCGGCGCCCGGCCATGTTGGGGACGTATCCAAGCTCGGTCGCGGCGGTTCTGATTCGTTGGACAGTAGCCGCTGCGAGACGTCTTTCTTCTCCGCGGTTTGCGAGTGCTGATGAAACCGCTCCGGACGAAATCCCGACATGTTTTGCGATGTCGTAAATTGTGACGGCCGGTTTGCTATCAAATTTTTTCGACATGAGCGCGGAACGAAATAAAGATTTCAGATGATCCGGCTGGAAGACGCAGCGTCAAGGGCGTGCTGGTGAAGACTGGGCGTTGCTTTTGAGTTCCCCTGGTAGACCTTCCCGAACTTTGCATCTGATCCAGGGCGAGTGTCCGATGGCATCGGAGGATTTCGGGCAAGAAACCGGGCCCCATTCGAAACGGCGGTGGTCAATTGACTGCGTGGATTGCGGGCCCAAATCGTTCTAAGTCGATTGAGCAAAAAGAAGAATCTGCTCGTTTCGATAGGGCGGCAGGTGATCGACGTATTTGACGAGAGCGATCCACGCGAGCGGGCCCGTGGAAGCATAGCCGCCGGCCACCGCCCCGTGTTTCGGACCCGCCCGTCGCGCTTCTCCCCCGTGTCCACCAGCTCCGTTGTCACGTGTCGTGTTGGTTGCCATGACGACAGCCTCACCGTTTTACTCGGTCCCGCCGACGTGGTCCTCGGTCGAACGCTTATATTCTTCTTTGTCTGCGAGCTATTTCATGCTCCTGATTCCACTCGATGGAACCGAAGCATTTTTATCCCGCTGTAGCGGTATTGTGTGTTTTGGGGACGGGTACCATCGCGATGGTCCGGGCGTCGTTGTCGTCCGAGCAGCAGACGCAACTTCCGCCGCCCGCCCTTGGCCAGGTGGACTTTGTCCGCGACATCAAGCCGATCTTCGAAGTGAGTTGCGTGCAGTGTCATGCCCGGGGCAAGGCCAAGGGATCTTTCAGTCTGGAAACGAGGGAGGATTTTTTGGAAGGAGGTGAAACCGGCACGCCCGCTGTAGCTGGCAAAAGCGCGGAGAGTTTGGTGGTGGAGTTGATCTCCGGCCTGGACCCGGAAAACATCATGCCGAAAAAGGGCAAAAAACTTAACGCTGAGCAGGTGGCGGTGTTTCGCGCTTGGATCGATCAAGGCATGCCCTGGCCGAAGGAGATCGCGTTTATCAGACACGAACCGGCCAATCTGCGCCCGCGGGAGCTGGCGGATATGCCCGTGGCGACGGCCTTCGCGGCCAACCCGATCGATGGGTTTGTGGATGCCTATTTCAAGCCGCACGGGATCACTTGGCCGGCGCTCGTCGACGATCGCACCTATGCCCGCCGCGTCTGGCTGGATGTCGTCGGGCTCCTGCCGCCGACGAAAGAGTTGATGGAATTTCTGGAGGACAGCGCCCCGGACAAACGCGGCCGCCTCGTGCAGCGTCTGCTCACCGACCGGCGGGGATACGCCGACCATTGGATAACTTTTTGGAACGATATGCTGCGAAACGACTACAAGGCCCCGGGCGGTCGCAAGCAGATCACCGACTGGCTTTATCCGGCGCTGGCCGACAATCTTCCCTATGACCGATTCGTCGCGGAGCTGATCGATCCCAGCCCCGACTCGGAAGGCTTCACCAACGGCATCGTGTGGCGCGGTACGGTGAACGCCAGCATGCAGCCGCCGATTCAGGCGGCGCAGAATGTGGCGCAGGTTTTTCTGGGCGTGAATCTCAAGTGCGCTTCGTGTCACGATAGTTTCATCAACGAATACACGCTGGCGGATGCGTATGGGCTCGCGGGGGTCTATGCGTCGGGTCCGCTGGAGATCGCCGAGTGCGACAAGCCCACGGGGCGTTTTGGCAAGGTGAAGTTTCTCTACGAATCGCTGGGGACCATCGATGCCGATGCCGATCGCGGGCAGCGCAAAAAACAGCTGGCCGAAATCATGACGAGCCGGAAAAACGGCCGGCTTTCGCGCACGATCGTGAATCGATTCTGGCAGCGCTTCATGGGGCGGGGACTGGTCGAACCGGTCGATGAGATGGACAAGCCGGCCTGGTCGCCCGAGGTGATGGATTGGCTGGCGGAGGATCTCGTGGCGCATGGTTACGATCTGAAACATACCATCGCGCGCATCCTTACCTCGCGCGCCTACCAGTTGCCCGGCGTCAGTCCCGGCGAAAACGAATCGCAGTTCGTCTTTCACGGACCCCGAGTGCGGCGCCTGGATGCGGAACAATTTGTCGACGCCATCATGGCCCTCACCGGCGTCGAATATCCCGCCGAAGCGGCCAAGGTGAACCGGTCGGCCGCGCTCAGTTCGGGAGCAGCGGCTGCGCTCCCTCTCGCACCCCGGTGGATCTGGGACAACCCGGGTGCCGTGGAGCGAACGAAAGCCGGCACGGTCACGTTCACCCGTGAGGTGGAACTGGCTGCCGCCCCGACGGAGGCGTACATCACGCTGGCGGCGGACAACAGCTTCGACCTGCGGATCAACGGGAAGAAAATCGGGGCCAAGTCCAGTCGTAGCAACACGGGCACCAACCAATATGAAGTAACGGACAAGCTCCAGGCGGGCCGGAACACGATCACGGTGATCGCCACTAATGAAGCGATCGACGACAAGGAACGAGCCACGGAGGCCCTGCAGGCGTTGAAGACCTACGGCACCCTCGACACATCGGCGGGGCTGATTCTCTACGCCCGCATCCGTGCGCCCGGCCAGGTGATGGATTTTGTCAGCGATGCCGCTTGGCAGTCGGAGGCTGAAGGCCCGGCACCGGTGGCGTCGGCGGAGCTGGGCGGAGTTGATCTTGCGGCTTGGAATCTCGGGCAAGGGTTTCTCCGTTTTGCCGCTTCCACCCCGGATCGTTCCGGAGGCCAGCGCGCCTCGGCGGTGTTGGGGAATCCGCTGCTGGTGGCGCTCGGTCGACCCAATCGCGAGCAGGTGGTCACGGTTCGCGCGGATCTGGCGACCACTTTGCAGGCGCTGGAACTGGCCAATGGGAGCACCTTCGCCGCGATGTTAAGACGCGGTGCCGAAAAACTCATGACCGATGCGCCGTCGGAACCGGAGCGATTCGTTTCGCAATTGTATCGGCACGCCCTGGGCCGCGATCCGACTGCGCCGGAAGCGACGTTGGCGGTCGAACTCGTCGGCCGACCCGCGAGTCGGGAAGGCGTCGAGGACTTGCTCTGGGTGGTGGCGATGCTGCCCGAATTTCAACTGATCCGCTAAGCCGACCTGCCGCGCCATGAATATCAATCGATTGCTCGCCCAACATGAATTCAGCCGGGCCCGGCCCGATCTCTGGTCGAGGCGCGATTTCTTGAAAACGGCCTCGGCCGCGACCTTGGCGGCACTGGCCGCGGGATCGCCGCGTTCCCTGTGGGCGGCACCGGAGGCGACGGCAAAGCTCACGCCCACCGCCGACCGGGTAATCATCCTCTGGATGGCGGGCGGCATGGCGCATACCGAGACCTTTGACCCGAAACGGTTCACGCCTTATTCGGCCGGACTCGATCCCAACGCGGTGCTCTGCACCTTTCCGTCGATCCCGACGGCGGTGGAGGGCGTGCGCTTCTCGGAAGGGCTGGAAAACCTCGCGCAGGTGATGGACCGGGGAACGCTCATTCGCGGCATGCAGGCGGCCGACCTGGGTTTCATTCTCCATTCTCGGCATCAATACCACTGGCACACGGGCTACGTGCCTCCGCAGACGGTGGCCGCGCCGCATATCGGGGCGTGGATCGCGCGCACGCTTGGGCCGCTGGATTCGGCGATGCCGGCGTTCATCAACGTCGGCCAGCGTTTCGATCTCGGCGAGGCGGAGGAATTGAAGGCGTTCACGACGGCGGGATTCCTCGGCAGCGAATACGGGCCGTTCAATATCTCGTTTGCCGAGCAGGCGGCCGATGCCGTGCGCCCCCCGGCGGGGATGAGCGCAGGCCGGTTTGCGAACCGGGAAAAGATTTACCGCCGGCTGCTGGAGGCCAGTCCGATCGGGCAGGAAGGCAGCAGCTACCAGCAGGAGTCGCTCCTGCGCTCGCTGGACAACGCGCATCGCCTGCTGGGTTCGCCCGCGGCCAAGGCCTTCGACATCACGCTCGAACCGGAGGAGAGCATCCGCCGCTATTTTCCGGGCTATGTGCCGGGCGTGCGTTTCGATGCGCCGAAGGATCGGCTCGGCGCCAAGTACGAGGAGGGCATGGTGGGACGCTTCGGGCTGGGTTGCCTGCTGGCGCGCCGCCTCTGCGAATCCGGGGCGCGCTTCATCGAGGTCACGACCGAATACATTCCGTTCCTGAACTGGGACACGCATGAGAACGGCCACTCGCGCTTGGTCGGCATGAAGCGCATGATCGACGCGCCGATCGCGCAGCTCGTGCGCGATCTTGAGGAGCGCGGTATGCTTGATCGCACCTTGATCGTCCTCGCGAGCGAGTTCAGCCGCGACATGATGGTGGAGGGCAAGCCGGACAAGGGGGTGAAGGACCAAGTGATCGTGCCCGATGTGATCAACGATCCGAAATTCTACGGGATGCACCGGCACTTTACGGCGGCCGGCAACGTGCTTCTTTTCGGCGGCGGCATGAAACGCGGCTACGTTCACGGGGTGACGGCCGATGAGCGTCCCTGCCGCACGATCAAGGATCCGGTGGTGTTGGAGGATCTGCACGCCACGATCTACCGCGCTCTCGGCATCCCCCCCGATCACCATTACGAAATCGAGAAACGTCCCTTCTATGTGACCTCCGACGGCAAGGGCCGGGCGGTCGAGGCCCTGTTCCAAAATCCAAACCCAGGTTCCCGTGCCCGCTCTTGACCGTCGCGAATTCCTCGTCGCCCTCTCCGTCGCCACCGCCGGTTTGACCGTGCGTGGTTTCGCGCAATCGCAAAAGGCCGGGGTCGGCCCCGAACTGCTGGGGCAGGGCGCCTACCGCTGGCGCGTCGTCCCGGGTTGGGGCGTGCTGGATGCGCAGACGCCGGTGAAGGATTGCCACGCGATGGTGCAGTTGCGCGTTTCTGCGGGGCAATTTCGGGAAGAAGGACCGGCCGAACAACGGGTTTCTCAGTGTGCTCGGACCGGACCGCAAGATCGTCTCGAACCTCGCCGCTCCCGTGCCGGTTTACACCGACGGACAGCTGGCCCCGCTGGCCTGTGACTCGCCGCTGTTCACTTTTCCGCACGGCATATTGATCGATGACGAACGGAGCCTTTACGTGGCCCAGTGGAACTCGGGCAACACCTACCCGATCAAACTGGAGCGGGTGTGAGGGTGGGTGCAGATCGGGCAGTTGAGCAGTTGACGCCAAACCTGGCGATAGAAGGTGGCGGCGCGGAACGGGCCGACCGCAAAACTCGGCGCGATACCTGCGTCCGCTCCGTCAAGTCCATGGTGAAAGGGTAAGGCCGGCAGGCTTTCACCACCTTAAAATCGCGGATCCCGGACCGGGCGGGAATGAGGGAATTGCAGGCCAGCCTTGTGACCTACCGGTCAACCTTTCGATTCCGGATCATTCGCAAAAGGTAGGGAGACGAAAAGGCGCCCGCCATCAGCAAGACGAGTGCAGCGCAGATGGGACGGGTAAAGAAAGGCAGCAGGGATCCTTCGGTTTTGATCAGGCCCGTTCGGAAATTCTCCTCGACCATGGGCCCGAGAATAAGTCCGAGAATAAGGGGTGCGAGCGGCATGCGTTTCGCTTCCAGAAAATATCCCACCAGCCCGAATGCAGCCATCACGTAGACGTCAAAGATGCTGTTGCGCAAAGAAAACGAACCCACCACCGAAAAGATGAGGACTGCGATCAAAATTATGCTTCTCGGCAGTTTTAGCATCCAGCCGAAGGTTCTTAGCCCCAGGTAGCCACACGGCAGGAGTAACAACTGGGTGACCACAGCGATGGCGAAGATAGCGTTTATTTGCCCGGGGTTTTGCTGAAAGATGAGCGGACCAGGTTTGATTTCATACATCATCAACGCTCCGAGCACGATGGCGGTCACGGCATCTCCCGGGATGCCGAAGACCAATGCCGGTATCCAGGCTCCACCGACGGCGGCGTTGTTTGCGCTGGTCGGGGCAATGACTCCGGGGATTACGCCTTTGCCGAAATCCTTCCCCTGTTTCGAGGTGCGTTGTTCCACTCCGTAGGCTGCCCACGCGGCGATATCAGCGCCCGCACCGGGCAGCGCACCGATGATGGTTCCGATGATGGAGGATCTGAGCACCGTGAGCTTGTGCTTCCAGACCAAGCCCCAGGCAGCGAGCAGGGAATTGTCTGCATTCGATGATCGCATCGTTTCATCGTCTGATTTCAAACCGCCCATAACGCTACGGATGACTTCGGATACGCCAAAGATTCCGATCATTACCGGAATAAATCCCAGTCCGCTCATCAGCTCGGCGTTGCCGAAGGTGTACCGCTGCGTCCCGCTGATGATATCCAAACCTACCGTTGCGAGCAGCATACCCAAGGAGGCGGAAAGCAAACCTCGGCGCGTGTTCCCTGCGCTGACGACAGCGCTCATGCTCAGTCCGAAAATGGCCAGCCAGAAGTATTCGAAATTGGAAAACTTCAGGCCAAACCGGGCCAGCTGGGGGGCAATGGTTATTAGCAGGAATACGCCGATCAACCCACCCAGGCAGGAGCAGATCAGATCGATTCGCAGGGCAAGTCCTCCCTTGCCCTGTCTCGCCAGTTGGTAGCCATCGAGCGTGGCGGCGGCCGAGGCCGGAGTTCCAGGAATTCGGAGATAGGTGGCGGGGATGTCTCCGGCAAAAATGGCGGTGAAACTAACGCCGATGATCATCGCCAAGCCCGAATTCGGATCGGGCATATAGAAACTCACGGGAACAATCAGCGCGACGGCCATGGTTGCGGTCAAACCAGGCGTTGCGCCGACAAAGACGCCAAAAAACATGGCGATCAGCCAGGGGACGAGTACGTGAAATTGCAGCAAATCGGAAAGCACGGTGTGGAACGGATTGGAGGTATCGAAAGTGAGCGGGGTGTTTCCCGAGGGACGCGGTTTGCTGAGATCGTCCCAAACGTTCTTTTAAAACTTCAGATTGAAGACGCCACCGGGGAGAGGCACATGAAAGAACAACACAAAAAGAAGATAGATCAGAGCGATCAGAGCGATGGAAACGAGGGCCGCGCGTTTCCATGAGTTGCCGAGAACCATCATCATTCCGGTGCCCATGATCATGGTCGCAACGGAAAATCCCAGCCACGGCAGCAGAGCTACATACACCAGAAAACAGGCCAGGAGGATCAGGACGGTTTTGGACCGCGGGGCTTCATCCGGATGGCGCAAGGCAGACGGTTCCTTGGTTTCAGACTTGGTTGACCTCAGTCCCTGCCAGATTTCGATCAGGCCTCCGCAGGCTAAAATCGCGCACAAACCAAGCGGAAATGCTTTGGGGCCGGGATCAAAATTATTCCCCAGACCCATCACCTTAACCGAATCTAAAAGAAGGGTGCCTCCGGTCGCGATAGCGATCAGGACAACGCCGAGAGCTGGATCGCTCGTCTTTTGCTTCTTCGAAGGGATGAGGTCGTTATTTGGCATATCCTGCCGCTTCAATGACGGTTTTCCATTGGGCATCCTGCTCCGCGAGAAACTGGGTGAAATCGGCTCCCGTTCGGATTTCTGCCCCGAATCCATTCTTCCTCATGAAATCCGCGAACTCCGGGGATTCCACAATCCGGCGGCAGGCGGCGGTGACAGTATCAACGATTGCTGGCGGGGTCGCCTTGGGCAGGCCGAGCCCCCTCCAGCCGAACGCGGTCCAATCAATGCGCGACTCTTTGAGAGTAGGGACGTTTGGATACGCTTTCAACCGGTCTTTGGACATCACCGCGAGAACGCGAAGCTCGCCCGATTCGATCTGGGAGATGGCTTCCGGGATGCTGCAGCATACGGCGTCGATGTGCCCTCCCAGTAGTTCAATGATTGATGGAGCTGCGCCTTGGGTCGGTATCCAACGTATGGCTTCCACGGGAAGACCTGCGGCCAGCTGAAATCCTACCCGGGCGAGGTCCCAACCGCCCCCGGTTGCCGTGCCGGACATGGTTATTTTCCCGGGGGTTGCTCTCGCACCCGCGACAAAATCACTGATGGAATGCCATGGTGAGTCAGCTCGAACAATGATGGCGGCAGCGTCGGCATTCAGTTGCAGCACCGGCGAAAAATCCTGCCAGGTCAGATCCGAGATCCCCATCCAGTGCATGGTGCTCAATTCAAGGGTGATCATCGTAATGGTATGACCGTCCGGTTTCGCCAGCGCGCCGGCAGAATGGCCAACAGCTCCGCTACCGCCGGTGCGGTTGATGACCACCCCTGGTTTGCCCAGTTCCTGTTGGAGATGGTCGGCAATGAACCGGGACAAGCGGTCGGTCCCCCCGCCCGCAGCCCACGGGGAGATAACGGAAATGGTCTTGCTCGGATAACGGGATGAAGAGGCTTGCGGGTCTTTCGGTTTACATCCCGGGGCGGCCAGCAAGAGAACCAGCAAGGCGGGGAGGAAGGGAGTTCTGCGTAAGATTTTCATGGTATATCACTGGCGTGTCTTTAATCGAAAAAGGCCAAGGTTCAGGGGGGGAGGGTTCATCGGGATTTGATTTCCAAGGAGAAGCGATGGGAACTGAAAATTTATCTGAGCTTCACCATCCGCAGGCAGCACAACACCGGTGATATAGCGTGCTGCGTTGGAGGCGAGGAATACCGCGGCGCCACAATGTCTTCCGGATTCCAAAGCCTCCATGGCAATTCGGCAGATGATCTTTTGCCTTCTCGCAGAGTCGGCGTCGGTCGCGGACTAGCCCTGATTTCATGCATCATCAACGCGCCGGGCACAAAGGCGGCCACCGCATCTCGCGGGATGCCTACGACCAATGCCCGTATTCAGGCGTCACCTACCGCGGCGTTGTTTGCGCTGGCGGGACCGATGGTCTCACCGCGGGGCCTATCAGGAGATCAAGGGCGCCGGCCGTCGGATTCCGAAGGAGATTGCGGTTATCGGGGTGGGCGGCCACGAGCAGGCGGATTATTTCGACCCGCCGTTAACGGGTGTCGGGCAGTCGAACGGGCTGACCGTGGAAAGAGTGGGGCCGCAATTTTTTCAACTCATGAGCCACGCTGCGTAAAACCCGTTGGAGATTTCGGTGCCACCCTCGGTGGCGCTGCGTGCTTCGGCGTGAGTTTAGCAAGGGGGCAGGCCGGGAAAGGAAAATTTTTCGCTTGAAACTAAAACGATTTAGCTATTTCGGTTTTTTCACCTTCAGTGAGACGCCGACCCCCGTCGCCGTTGCCCCCAAACCTAAAACCTCGCTCGTCATGTTACTCGCTTACCTCACCCCCCGCGGTTCCCCCCGACGGATTTTTTCGCTGGCCCGGCTGTGGCTCGGTCTGATCTCGGTTCTTTCCTTTTCCCTCCTGCAGGCAGCGGAAACAGGAACCATCAGCGGCACGGTCAACAATTCCGCCACAGGCAATCTGCTGCCGGGCGCGAAGGTGGAGATTGCGGGGCTTGGAGTGTCGGTGGTCGCCGATCCCACCGGCAGCTTCGTGCTGACCGGGATTCCCTCCGGCACCTATGATGTGGCCGTTTCCTATACGGGCCTCGACCCCGCCCGTAGTTCCGTGACGGTGACCGCGGGTCAGCGCGCGGTTCGCGATTTCGATTTGAACTCGGGCGTCTACACGCTCGGGGCTGTCACCGTATCGGGAGAGCGCGAAGGGAACGCGGCCGCGATCACCGCCCAGCGCAACGCGGCGAACGTGAAGAACGTCGTCGCGATGGACTCCTTCGGCAACATGCCAAACATGAGCGCCGGCGAAGTGGCCATTCGTCTCCCCGGAGTCGCCGCCCAACTTGACGGCGAGGGCAATGTCAGCGGCCTGATCGTCCGCGGCCAGTCGTCGGCCAATAACCGGGTGACAGTGGACGGTGATCTGCTGGCGACCGTGGCGAGTCTCAGCCGGCAGTTTCAGACCCATTCGCTCACGGGCGCGATGTTCGACGAACTCGAGGTCATCAAGGGCCATACGCCGGACCAACCGAACGACTCGACAGGTGGCACAATTAACCTGAAGACCCGCTCGATGCTCGCGATGAAGGAAAAGCGGCGCATCGGCTACAGTTACTCCGTCAAGACGGCTCCCGCTTTCACGGATCAGATTCCCCTGCGGTCCGGCCATCGTGCCTACCCGCAGCTCAACACCTCCTATCAAGAGGTGTTCAGTGCGTTTGGCGGTGAACGTAACCTCGGGGTGGCGCTTAATTTTTTCTATAGCGAAAACGTGCAGGCGGGGTTCAACACCACGCGGGACTACCAGAACACCGCGGCGGAGCCGGCCTATCTCTTCAACTGGAGTTCCCAAGATTATTTCAACAACCGCAAGCAGGCTAGCGTCAACGCGAAGGTGGAATATCGCCTCTCCCCGGCCACGAAGCTGTCGTTCAATCTGATTTATAACGACGCGTTCGAGCCTTTCAACCGGCTCTATACCGCCACGGTGGCCGCCGCGCAGTCCATCGCCACCCTGGACGCTTCCGGCAATCCCACCGGCACCGGCGCCATCCTGCCGGGCTTTACCGACAAGGTGACGCAGGCGCGCGGCCTCGCTTCCTCCACCGTGACGGTCAACGAGACCATGTTCTCCTTCAAAAATCGCACGCGGGCCGTGAACCTCTCGGGCGAACACAACTACGATCGCTGGCGTGGCGACTGGACGGCTTCCTTTAGCCGCGCACACCCAACCCTCGGCGTCGGCCAGGGCGGCACCCTGTCGATGAATTTGACGGGCGTCGGCTGGAAGCTGGATCGCACGAAATCGGAGGAGTATCCGACCTTCACGCAGACCGAGGGCCCTGATTACCGGGACATCGCCAATTATCGACCCAGCACCCAACTCACCGCCCGCAACAGCACTCGCACCTCCGAGGTGATCAACTTTCGCGGCAACCTCCGCTACGATTTGCCGCTCGCCCAGCGGGCCTCGATCAAACTGGGATTCGATCGTCGCGAACAGGTTTCCGGGACGACCAACAAAGACCAGCGTTGGAACTATGTCGGGCCGACGCCGACCCCCTTCAAAACGGATCCGAACATTGTCACACAGATGAGCCGGAAGACCGGCTTTGCGCCACCGAGGTTCGAAACCGCGGCGATCATCCAAGGGTACAAACCTGCCGATCCCACTCTGTGGTCCGAGGATCAATACTTCAAAAACGTGCAGCCCTTTAGCCAATTCCGCGACCTGACTGAGACGAGTTCGGCCGCCTACGCGATGGTGCAGGGTAAGTTCGGGCGCCTCGGCTATCTGGGCGGCGTCCGCCAAGAGCGCACCGAAATCGAGGCTTTTGCCTACATCCGCGCACGCGTGCTCAGCACGACAGCGCAACAGACGGCCGATCCTGTCGGCTCCGCCCAGCGCGACTACGCAAATAATCGCACCAAGATCGAGGGAAGCTACAACAGCACCTCGCCCAGTGCGCACCTCAGCTACGACATCACGCAAAGCCTGAAGGCGCGCACCTCGTGGTCCACCGGTATTGGGCGCGCACCGTTCAGCAATCTTTTCCCCGCCGTCACGCCCAACGATGCGAACCGCACGCTGACCATCAACAACCCGGGGCTGAAACCCCAGTTCAACAAGGAGTGGGACGCCACGCTCGAGTATTATTTTGAACCGGTCGGACAGCTTTCGGTCGGGTGGTTTCACAAGGACATCCGCGATCAGATCGTCTCGGGCACTGACGGCGGCCTCGTGCCGACTGGAGCCAACAACGGCTACAATGGCGACTACGCCGACTACCAGATTCTCACGAGCAGCAACGAGGGCAACGTCACCGTCAACGGTTGGGAGTTCTCCTATCAGCAACAGTTCACGTTCCTGCCGGGCATGCTGCGGACGCTGAGTTTTTCAGCGAACTACACCTATCTGATGACGCATTCGGTGTTACAGGACGTCTACCGCAAGCAAAGCCAGACGACCGGCTTCATTCCGGAGACGGGCAATCTCAATCTGTCATGGCGCTACCGGGCATTTGGCGCGCGCGTCCGCACGAACTTCCACGGCAAGTACATCACGTCGTATGGCGGTGACAACGCACCGCAGCGGAGCATCTTCCGTTTCGCCCGCACCGTCACGGATCTTGGATTCAGCTACCGGCTTCGCGCGAATACCGAGTTGTCCTGCGATATTACCAACGTCACCAACGAGCCGCAGGAATTCTATCGTGGCGTGCCGTCGCGCCTCCAGAACCTCAGTCTGCATGGTGTGGGGGTGACTTTGGGTGTGAACGGACGGTTCTAACGAATCCGA
>JBDSSU010000146.1:0-3456 GCA_039928635.1 Opitutaceae bacterium
CCAACGTGCCGCCGCCATGATCACGATCGCGCCGAGCGCCGCGATCAGAAGCCAGTACACGGGCGTCGCGATTGTCGGCACGGGGAAAAAACGATTCACCACGAGAAACACGAGGTGCAACACGAGACCGTGGAGGAGATAGAGGCTGTAGCTGATTCGTCCGAGGAACTGACTGGGTGCCGAACTCAGGATCCCAAACCAATCATTGCCGAGCACGATCAACGCGAACGGAATCAGCAGCGGGACCGACTGGCGGAAAGCGTAGACGGGATCCGCGAACAGGAGCACCCCCAGCACTCCGCCTAGACTCACTGCCGAAAACCCCGGATGCTTGAGATTCAAGCGCACGAGGCGCGCTTGCAGCCAAGGCAGCAATGCCGCGACCAAGATTCCCCCGGCGAACGTCCGCGTGAGGTGATAAGCGGTCTGCAACCCCAGGGTGCGGACTGGCCCCGGCAGCAGCAGAATTGCATAGTCCGTCATCAGGAGCTGAAGAGCGACGTAGGCCAGCCCGAGGAAAAGACCGGTTCGGAAAACGCCTGAAGCGAACCAACCCACCAGCGGCACCAACAAATAAAACATCCACTCCAAGGCGAGCGTCCACGGCACGTTGGCGATGATGTCACGGGTGTTGGCGAGACCGTTGATGTCCGGCCGTCCGGGAATGGTGAAGAAAATCCATTCGCCGAACGAGCGAAGCAACGCGCTCACGGGCACATCAACGGTGCCGCCGGTTCTCACCGCCACCACCAGCAGCAGCACTGCAATCGCCGCCCAATACGCCGGCCCAAGGCGCAGCAAGCGCGAACGCAGATGGGGAAGAAAGGCGAGGCGCGGCTCCCGCCGCAGTTTCGTCCAAAAAAGAAAGCCGGTGATAAAAAAGAAAAGCGTCACCGGTTCCCAGCCCGCCTGCAGGATCACCCGGTTTCCATCGGCACCCCAGACACCCTGCAGGTACCAGATCCGGGTGCAGAAGGCGTGATGCACGAAAACGGTGAGCGCAAGAAACCCGCGCAGCCCATCGATCGTGGCAAAACGCCGGGTCGATTCATCCGCCGCCGCCGGTGCGTTCAACCGCAAGCCCACCCACGCATAAAAACAAAAAAGGGCTAGAAAACCGACGATCAGACATAACGATGCCGCCGGATTCACGGTCGATCGCAGAGCGCCAAAACCACGCTTCCCAATCCGGCGCGGTAGAAATCCGATGGGAGCGATTCACAACCACCCTCGTGTCCGTGTTCGGGGGCAGGGGAAATCGCGGGGCGTTCCATGGTCGCGCCGCTAAGCGGGATCAGAAAGTGCCCCGACGCCGCGCCTCATGCGTCGGCGTCGTCCACTGCTTTCGGCCCCGCCGCGGTGATCACGACCTTCTCGCTGATCGCCTTGCCGATCTTCTCCGCCAGCTCGGGCTTTTCCTTGAGCATCGCCTTCGCCGCATCACGGCCCTGGCCAACGAGCGCACCTTCGTACGCGATCCATGCGCCTTTTTTCTCCAGGACTTTGTGTTCGAGTCCGAGGTCCAACAACGAGCCGATCTTTGAGATGCCCTCATCGTACATGATGTCGAATTCCACCTCGGTGAAAGGCGGTGCCACCTTGTTCTTCACGATCTTAATCTTTGTGCGATTGCCGATGACTTTGCCTTCGGGCGTTTTGATCTGGTCCTTCCGACGGATGTCGATGCGGATCGACGAGAAGAACTTCAAAGCGCGTCCGCCCGACGTGGTCTCGGGACTGCCGAACATCACGCCGATTTTTTCGCGAATCTGATTCGTGAAGATGCAAACGCAGTTGGTCTTGCTGACCACCGCCGTGAGCCGGCGCATCGCTTGCGACATCAAACGCGCCTGGCTGCCCATCGTCATGTCGCCCATCTGGCCGTCGAGCTCCGCCTTCGTGATCAGCGCGGCGACGGAATCGAGGACGATGACGTCGATGCTGTTCGAGCGGATCAGCGTCTCCATGATGTTGAGGGCGTCTTCACCGCTGTCCGGTTGGGAAACGAGCAGGTCGTCGAGGTTCACGCCGACCACCTTCGCGTACTTCGGATCGAGGGCGTGCTCGACGTCGATGAAAGCGGCGAGTCCGCCTTTTTTCTGCGCCTCGGCGATGACGCTCAAACAGAACGTGGTCTTGCCCGACGACTCCGGCCCGTAGATTTCGATAATTCGGCCCTTGGGCAGTCCGCCCACTCCGAGGGCGAGGTCGATTGCGAGCGAGCCGGTCGAAAGCGTCTCGACCTTCATCTTCGCGTTGCTGCCGAGCCGCATGATCGAGCCCTCCCCGAATTGCTTGCTGATGGAGGAGAGAGCGAGTTCGACATTCTTGTCGCGGACGTGTGTGGCGACAGGAGCAACAGCACCGTTGGACACTTTGGCAGGAGCAGCTTTTGACATGAGAAGACTGAGGATTTCGGAGTTGTGAGGGAACACCGCGGGAGCGGTGAAGGTGGCGAACACGTGAAGCAGCCACACGCCGGGAAGCAAGCCCGGCTTCGCGTGAAATGCGCTGAACCCTTGAAAATGAAGCGGCGGGCCCCCTGCCGGTGAACCGCCGCAGCGGGGAGTGCCGCAGCACGATCATGCGCGACAAAAGATTATGCTCTCAGCCGGATTCGTCTTCCGCGCCAGCCGTGGCTTCGAAAGGGCTCCGCCCGGGCGCTTCAGAATGCGGCACGGTGCTGAGGATGCCGCGGATCATTCCGTTCAGCGCCAGCACCCGATGACGCAGCCAAATCGACAGGGGCTCCGGCTTCGCTCCGAGGCCCGCTTACGGTTCGAGCGCCGTTCGACCCAGCGAGAGACGCGTGCAACGCCAGGCAATCGCGTCGGCGATCGTCGCATGCAGCAGGTTGAGATAAAGCGGCGCGCCCGTCGTCGCCGCGAAATCGCGATCGAAACCGATAGAGTAGCGTAGCCGATCGCGATGTCGCCATCGTGCACGCGGGTCACGAATCCCACGACGTCGGCGCCACGTCGAATCACCGCTGTTCGCCCCGCCCAAGGGCAATTCACGGCGTAAGCGCGAAGCTCACGCCGTAATTCCACGTGAGTTTTTCTTTCAACACCAACGACGCGAACACCACGAACACGGCGAGGGTGCATTCCTGGATGATCTTGAGCTGATACCCGCTGAATTCCCCGCTCAGATAAGCGCCGCGATTGGCCGGCACCATCAGGCAATACTCGAAGAACGCGATGCCCCACGAAACCAGGATGACAATCAGCAGCGATTTCCCGTCGAGAAACTTGAATTTCAGATGCCCATATCAGGCGAGCGTCATGAAGATATTCGAAGCAACGAGGAGCAGAACGGTTTTCATTCGCATTGGGAGCGATACCCCGAAGCTTGCTTCGGCTTGGTTGTAAAAGGGTCCGGGGAGCGCGTGCCTCTCGCGTGCCGGTTCGGGCGTCTCGCACGAACCATCCGAACCGCTCTCGGCGAGACGCCGAG
>JBDSSU010000147.1:0-2625 GCA_039928635.1 Opitutaceae bacterium
GCGCCCGCGTGACGGCCGCCCTGGGGAAAGCCAGGGCCACCTACGAGCATCTCCAATCCCAAGGGATCGAGGCGGCCAGGGTTGCGACAAAGAAAGCCGACGCGACCATTCGGGCGCATCCTTACGAATCGATCGGTATCGCGTTCGGCGTGGGACTGCTGTTGGGCGCGCTGCTGCGGCGGAAATAACCGTGGCTTCGAAAAGCGAATCCTCAGACGCCGGCGTTTTCGCCTCCGTGCGCCGAATGGGAACCTCGGCGCTCGGGCTGCTGCACACGCGGGTGGAGCTGTTCGCGGTCGAACTCCAAGAGGAGAAACTGCGGGCGATGCAGCTGCTGGTTTGGTTGAGCGTGGCGGTGGCACTGGGAGTGGCCTCCATCCTCGTCGCCGTCGGCGCGCTCGCGCTTTTTTTCTGGCAGACGGCGGGATACGCCGGACTCATCGGTCTCGCCGTGGTGACGTTTGCCGCCGCGGCGGGGATTTTTTGGATGCTCCGCCACCGCATCCTTTCCGGCGAATCGCCCTTTGCGGAAACGGCCGCCGAATTTAGGCGGGATCTCGAATGTCTGCACCGGGAGGAATGAACGATCTCGCGGCACGCAAGCAGGCGATTCTGGCGCAGGCGGATCTCCACCGGCAGGTCTTCGCGCTGGAGCGCATGCAACTCGAGGAGCGATGGGCGGCGGCGCATGTCCTGGCCGGCCGGAGTCGCTGGTGGCTCGTCGGCGGAGGCGTCGTCGCCAGTCTCTTGTTCAAGCCGGGCTGGCGCAATTTGATGGGGCTCGCGCCGACGCTTTGGTCGGCCTGGCGGGCGTTCAGGCGCTGAGTCGCGTCCCCCTGTGATGCTCCCGCTCGCTCGCGTCCGTCTCCGTTGGATCTTTTGGGGCATCCCCACGGAGAAGGACGCCGCGGCTTCCTCCGTCACTCGAAAATGATCCGGCCCGCCGATCTCGCGAAGAAGCTCACGCTGCAGGATGTTCAGTGGACGTCGGCGTTCCAGCCCCAGCGCAGCGATCCGGATTTGCGTCCCGTGGCCATCGGTTTTTTTGGGCTGATTGTGGTCGGCGCGGTTGCCCTGATGCTGCCGCTCGCGCACGCGCCGGGGCGAACGCTCTCGTGGCTCGATGCGTTTTTCGTTTCGACCTCGGCGGTCTGCGTCACGGGCCTCGCGAGCATCAACCTCGCGGACACGCTGAGCGGTTTCGGCCAGGCGGTGGTGTTGCTGCTGATCCAGTTGGGCGGGCTGGGGATTGTGACGGCGAGTCTCGCGCTGGTGATGCTCGGGGGAAAACGACTGTCGCTCGCCCACGAGGGCGCGGTGGCGGCGACCATCGGGCGGTTGCAGCGAGCGCGCCCGGCGGAGTTATTTCGCTTCAGCTGCCTTGTGGTGGCGCTCTGCGAGACGCTGGGGATGGCGGGGCTTTACTGGCGGCTCATCACGGAAAATCCCACGGCCGATCCGCTGACGTTGCTGTGGGAAGCGGGGTTTCACGCGATCAGCGCTTTCTGCAACGCCGGGTTTTCGATTTTCCCGGAAGGCTTGGTCCGCTGGCGCGGTGATGCGCTGCTGCTCGGGATTGTGGACGTGCTCGTGATCGCCGGCGGCCTTGGGCTGCTGACGTTGATGAACCTGCGTTTTTTTCGATTCTGGCGGGGCGAAGAGCGGCTCCGCGTGAGGCTCACGCTGCAAACCAAGCTCGCGCTGACCGTTTCCCTGCTGCTGTTGGTCGGTGGAGCCGCGGCCACCCTGCTCTTCGAGTGGAATTATTCGCTCTCGGGCCAGTCGCTCGCGCACAAAATTTCCTGGTCGGTCTTTCATTCGGCGATGACGCGCACCGCCGGGTTCAACGTCGTCGATGTCGGGCTGATGCATCCGGCCACGCTGGTGCTCGGTCTGGGACTGATGTTTGTCGGCGGTTCGCCGGGATCGATGGCCGGTGGAATCAAGACGGTGACTTTCGCGGTGTTGTTTGCGACGGCGCGGGCGGCGTTGGCGCGGCGCGAAACCGTGGAGATTTTTCGCCGCCGCATCGACGCCCGCGCGAGCGGCATCGCGCTCATGATCGCGTTGCTCGCGATGACGTCGATCGCGCTGGGGATCACGGCGTTGATGTTTACGGAACTCCATGCGCCGTCGGCGGAGGGACCGGATCACTGGCTGGGGATCGCCTTTGAGGCGGTGTCGGCCTTTTGCACCGTGGGTCTCAGCGCCGGGGTAACGCCGCTGCTGACGCCGGCGGGAAAAGGCGTGGTTATTGTCCTGATGTTCGTCGGCCGCGTGGCGCCGCTGTTGCTCGCAGTTTATCTCGCCCGACCGATGAAACAGTGGCACATCCGCCACGCCGAGGAGCAGGTGGCGCTCGGCTGACATCATGGCCAAACGTATTTTCATTATCGGTGGCGGTCGGTTTGGGGTGCATCTGGCGCTGCGCCTGGTCGAGTTCGGTTGCGAAGTCGTCATCGGCGAGGCGGACCCGGCGAAAGTGAAGGAAATGGCCGACGACGGTTTTCACTCGATCGAAATGGATGCGAGCGACGAGGACGCCCTGAAGGAAGCGGGCGTGCTCGATGCCGATGTCGTGGTGGTGGCGATCGGCGACGACATGCAGTCGAGCATCCTCGCGAG
>JBDSSU010000148.1:0-2976 GCA_039928635.1 Opitutaceae bacterium
GAAATACTGCGTGCGCTGCCACAGCGAAGCGAAACACAAGGGCGACGTGGTCCTGGAATTCAAGAACCTGCAGCAAGCGAAGGATCGCCACGCGGCCGACCAGAATTTTTGGGATCTGGTCTCGCAGAAGATCGTCACAAAAGAAATGCCGCCCGACGACGAAAGCCGGCAGCCCAGCGAACCGGAGCGGTCCGCCCTCGTCGACTGGATCGCTCGCGATATGCTCGCGATCGATTGCGAGAATCCCGGTGCCGGTCGGTTCATGATTCACCGGTTAAATAATCGGGAATACGCGAACACGTTGCGCGATTTGCTTTACCTCCCTCCTGACTTGGATCTCACCGCTGACTTGCCGGCGGACGATCGCGGCGCCGGCTTCGATAACAACAGCAGCACCCTCACGCTCTCTCCGGTTCATATCGAACATTATCTCGCGATCGCGGAGCAGGCGGTGAACGCTGCCTTGAATCTCTATCCGCGCAATGGTGCGCCGGCGCCGATTGCCCCGCCGTCCCGGGCGAAACTGAATGCGCCGGGTTCGAAGGTGAGAGAAGACTTTGCCAATCGACAGGGAAAGGTGCGGCTCAATGTCGAAGTGTTTGCGCCCCGCGCCTATCGTCGTCCGGTGGCCAAGGAGGAGGTCGACGAACTCATGCGCTTCGTGTCGCTGGCTTTCACTCACGATGGGGAATCCTTCGACAAAGCCACGGGTCTCGCCTTGCGCGCAGCGATCATGTCGCCGGAGTTCCTTTTTCGCATGGAGCGCGATCCCGCTCCCGATGGCACCGGAAAGGCGTTTCAAATCAGCGAATTTGAACTGGCCAGCCGTCTGTCCTACTTCCTCTGGGCCACCATGCCGGACGAGGGTCTCTTCGAAAAAGCCGAACAAAAGGCTTTGCGCACCGACCTCGAGGCAGAGGTAAAGCGGATGTTGGTGGATTCGAAGGCGATTTCCCTCACGAAGGATTTTCTCGGTCAGTGGCTCGAGATCCGCAGTCTTGAGGAAACTCCCAATTGTCCTCCCGAACTGGCAAAGGCCATGAAGGGCGAAACGGAACACTTCTTTAACCACATCGTGCAGGAAGACCGCAGCATCATGGATTTCCTCGACGCCGACTACACGTTCGTCAACGCCGTGCTCGCGCGTCACTACGGAATTCCCGACATTGACGGCGACGACTTCCGGAAAGTGTCAGTCGACCCCGCAACACGCGGAGGCATTTTCACTCAGGCGAGTTTCCTCACCCTCACGTCCAAACCGATCGAGGTAAAAGGAGCCGCCGCCACCCGGCGACCCTCGCCCGTGAACCGCGGAAAATGGATCCTCGAAAACATTTTCAATCAGTCCCTGCCGCCGGCACCGCCCGGTGTCCCGCCGCTGGAGATCGACGATGGCAAAGAGTTGAAAGGCACGGTGAGACAGATTTTCGAACAGCATCGCGCCGATCCGAAATGCGCTGAATGCCACGCGCGCATGGACCCTTATGGCTTCGCGCTCGAGAACTACGATGGTTTCGGCGCTTGGCGGAATGAGGACAATGGCGTCAAGGTCGACGCCTCGGGCGAAATCAGCGGCAAGAAATTCGCCACCCCAAGGGATTTTCGCACGGTGCTCGCGGGCCGTCGCGATGATTTCCGCCGCGCGCTGGTGGAAAAATTGCTCAGCTATGCTCTCGCCCGCGGATTGAACGCCGCCGACAAATGTGCGGTCGACGAGATTTGCGCGGCCACCGCTCGCGACGGCGATCGCTTCTCCAGCATCATTCTAAATTTGGTGAAGAGCTATCCGTTCCAGCACGCCCAGGGGAGCGTGAGTGAAAATATCGGCTCTGCCCCGACCGCAAAAGTTTCCGCAAACTGACCGCCCCGACCGAAACCTCCTCTCCGTCCACCATGCACCTCGCTCTTCGGAAACCGATTTCCCGCCGCGCCGTTATCAAAGGGATGGGCGCCACGATTGCGCTGCCCTTCCTCGAGGCAATGTTTCCGCGCGCCTTGCATGGGCAGACGCCAACGGCCGCCGCCGCAGTCGATGCAATGCCGCTCGCCGGGTCCGTTGACGACGGCCCTCTGGTCTCAGCGCCCGGACTGAATCGCATGCTGCTGCTTTATATTCCAAACGGCGTGCACATTCCGGCTTGGTATCCCAGCACGGACGGGGTCGATTACACGATGTCGCGCACGTTGGCGCCGCTCGAAGCCTACCGGAAGGATATCTCGATCCTGAACAATCTGGCGTGCCTGCCCGCGACCTTGGACACCGTCGGCGACCATGCGAAAGCGATGGGCTGTTTTCTCACCAACGTCCGCATCCGCAAGACGGCGACTGACGATATCCAGGCTGGCATCTCCATGGATCAAGTGATGGCCAAGGCCGTGGGCAACCGCACCCGTTTCCCTTCGCTTGAACTCGGCCTCGACTACGGTCGCATGGAAGGCGGCTGCGATCCGGGCTACGCCTGCATTTATTCCAACAATGTTTCGTGGCGCGACGAAACCACTCCCGCGATCAAGGAGGTAAACCCACGCATCGTTTTCGACCGTCTCTTTGGAAGCGCGAAGGCTTCCGATCACAGTCGTGAGTCCCGCGACCAGCAGGAAACCTATAACCGCAGCATCCTCGATTTCGCCCGCGAGAACTTGAAGCGACTGAACCGCCAACTCGGCGTCGACGACCGCGATCGCATGGATGAATATCTGACCTCGATTCGCGAGATCGAGCGGCGCCTGGATGCGCCTCCCTCCGATCTCAAGGCGTTACCTCCCGGCATCGAACGACCCGTGCGCGTTCCGGAAACCTTCAAGGATCACTTCCGCCTCATGGCCGACCTGCAGATTCTGGCGATCCGCCAGGACGTCACCCGCATCAGCACGTTTACGCTCGGCGTCGAGCAGAGCCGGCGGACATATAGCGAGATCGGCATCCCGGAGGAGCACCACGGCCTGACCCATCACGCCGGAAATGCCGAGAAGATC
>JBDSSU010000149.1:0-4250 GCA_039928635.1 Opitutaceae bacterium
GCCTCCGCGGGGTAAGCCCAGTCCGTGTCATTCATTCCGAGCGGCAGCAGGACCGTCTCCTTGACGTACTCGCGCACCGATTTGCCGGAAATCCGCTCGACCATGTAGGCGAGCATGCTCGTGCTGATGTTATAGTGATACTCGCTGCCGGGATCGAAACCGAGGGGAAGCTTCGCGAGCGCCTGCATCGCATCCTTGATCGTCCGCCCGCTGCGCCCACCGGCTGGGCCGGCGGCGGGGGCTGCCGTCGCTGCGCCAGGTCCGGTGGCGGGTGCTGTGGCCGCCCCCGCGCCGCCGGGAGGACCGCCGCGACCGCCGCCGCGAAGCTGGCCGGCGAGCCCCGCGCCCAGACCTGAAGTGTGGCTCATCAGGTGGACGAAGGTCATCGGCGATTTCACCGGGCGCGTTTCATAGGTGCCGTCCGGGTTCACCTTCGTCACCACCTTGTCCGAAATCTCGGGAAAGTATTTCGAAACGGGATCGTCGATCGCGACCTTACCCTGCTCGACGAGCGTCATGAACGCCACCGTCACGACCGCCTTGGTCTGTGACATCAGCACGTAGTAGTCGTTAACGGTCGCCGGGACGCGGTTATCGAGATCTTTCCAGCCGAAGGCGCGTTCGTAGACGATGTTTCCGCCCTTGGCGACGAACCCGACGATGCTGCCGACTTTCTGCTCGTCGACCACGGACTGGAGTAGCGCGTCCATTTTGGCGATTTCCGCCGGATTCGCGCCCACTTTTTCCGGGGCGACATTACGCTGGAACTGCTGCGGAGTGGCGGCGAAGGCGTGGCCAGCGACTCCGCTGAGCCATAAAACACATCCAAGCAACTGGGCAAACCGACGAGGCGATGCAGTAGTCATGAGGTTTTTCGGAGGAATGCTTAGCGAGGGAAAATCGGCTCGTCAGTGAAATGGAGCCCGCTATTGCGCCACTTGTGCCTTTCAGGCCACGCCTTCGTAGTGTTGGAAATACACCAGAGAGCGCGCGCGTCGCCGTGCGGCACATCCTTAGGCTGGTGAAAATTTCCGCCGGTCCGCACCTCGTGCGCGTTCGACAACCCGCCCGATAGGGAAGAAAATGCCAAATCCGAACCGCTCGGGGCCACGCACGCGGCAGCGTCCGGTACGAATGCCGTTCGGATAAACTCCGGTGGATACATCCCAAACGCGACAAACGGCCGACTGGAGGTGGAGTCCGTCACTCTTGAAAGAGTAATGACGCGAATTCGCGCAAGCTGCGGCGCCATGTATGCCACTCGTGACCGGTGCCAGGCGATTCGTAGTAGACGTGGTTGATCCCCGCTGCCTTCAAGGCTTCGTGAGATTGTTTTACTCTGCTCAACCACCCCTCCGGCTCCTCAACGCCGACGCTGAGGAACAGGATCCCAGACGGGCGGTTGACCACGCCGGCGTCCATGATTGGATCGCGAGGCGTAATCTGGGGCCGGAGGGTCGTGCCTTGAACGCTACCTCCCCCGCTGAAGCCTCCGATGGAGGCGAAGTGCTCGGGATGCCCGAAGCCAATGGCGAAGGCTTGCATGCCGCCCAAAGAGAGGCCGGCCAATGCACGATGTCTCCCATCGGGGATTGTGCGATACTCTCGATCAATTGCTGGGACGAGATCGTTCAGGAATACCTCTTCGAGGGTCGAGGATCTTTGGCTTGAGTCGGACGTCGCCCCCCGAAACGGAGTTTCGGGCTCGCCCGGCTTGCGCGCGACTCCTCCGTCCATGACGACCAACATCGGTTTGGCCTTCTGCTCTGCAATGAGGTTGTCCAGGATTTGACCGACGCGACCTTGCGCCGGCCAGGACGTCTCATCCTCGCCTCTCCCGGGGAGGAGATAGAGTACGGGATAGGTTGCAGATGCATTCTGCTGATAGTTCGGTGGCGTATAAACAAAGATGCGGCGCGCTGCGCCGAGGGTCGGCGAGAAGACTTGCTGCTCACGCACCTCACCGTGCGGCACGTCTTTCGTTTCGAAGAAGTCTTCGCCGGTGGGTACCTCGATCCCGCTGGAGCGCCAATCACCGCCACCTCCACTGAAAATTTCGGTCGCTGGATCGGCCACGCTCACGCCATCGATAAGGACCCGGTAGAAATGGAAACCGATCCCGAGAGGTGACGTGGTGATAGTCCACAGGCCATCGTCGCTTTTGGCGACCGTGAGCGGCGACCCCATATCGGAGGAGGCGATGATGATGGACACCTGCTTTGCGTTGGGCGCATTGATGCGAAACTGCGCGCGCCGGTCCGAGTTGATGCGGGGGTAATCCTGGCCAGGAAGGTTGGTTGCCGACGACTTCCACTCACTGGCTGCTGACACGACAACCGGCGGTGCTGCGTCGCGTTGCGGTCTGGGACGCAGGCTCTGCACGGTCCAGCCGATCGCCGCCACCAAAGCTAAGCCCGCCGCCAATCCCGCAACCCAAACCAGTTTCCGGTTTGCAGAGGGAGTGTGCGTATCACGCGGAATGTCCTGGTTCGGAAACGGAAAGATCCCGCCGGGGGCACCGCTTTCCTGAGCGGTAATTTCCGGCTCAAAAAGTTCGAGTTCCGATGCCAAACGTGAATGGAGTTCGAGCATCATGATGTACTCGTCCCGAGCGGCCACGTTCTCTCGGAGCAGCTCATTCAATGCATGCGCCTGTTCATCTGGGACGAGACCGTGACAAACGGACGCGACGGCGTCGTCGAATTCAGGCGAAGGAAACTTGATTCTCATGCTGATCCTTTCGGTTGTGCCGTACTCTCCATGCAAAGCTGGAGCGCGTTTCTAATCCGCTGTAGCGCCTTGTACGTAGCCGCGACGGTTCGCCCCGACTCTTCGGCCAGCTTCTCAATCCCATTCCGCCCATAGTAGTAGCCCTCGACCAGTGCGCGTTGTTTTTCCGGCAGGTTTCCCAAGCACGACTCCAAGTGCCGCAAACGAATCTCGAGCTCGGGACCCAATTCCTCACGCCTACGCGCCAGTTCTTCGGCAACTCCCCGGTCGAGCAACGCCTGCCAGCGTTGGCGCCGACCGATCCATTTCCGTGCCTTGTTCAGGGCGAACCGGCAGGCCCATGGGGTGAACGGCAGCGCGGGATCGTAGGCATCGAATTTTTGCCACAGAGCGAGCGCAGTCTGCTGCACGATATCTTCAGCATCGGTGATATTCGGAACCAGCACGCCCACGTACCGATAGATTTCTTTCTCGCTTCGCACAAACAGCGAAAGAAACCGCTCCTTCTCGGCGGTCGTCGAGACATCCAACAGAAGTTCTGGCCGATGCATCACAACGTTACTTCCCTTCAACAACGAATTTTGGACACCAGAAGACGCTTCGCGCAACCCACGTTCGTGCATTGTTGAGTGGCGAACAATAATCGTCCGCATCAAATCTTGCACAATCGATGTCCAAAATCGACGGGCCGATAGAAGTATAGGAATACCAGCTTCCGAAGTTCGTCTTGCCGAGTACCCCCGCATCCGCTGCGACGCGTTCTGCGCTTAGCCCTAGTGGATGATTTCTCCGCGAGCACGCCAGGGATGTTTTCGTTTCTCACCCCATACCCCATGACCCCGCTACCCAAAAAGTCTGCTCCGGCTTTTACCAGCCGTCTGTTAGTCCTCGCGCTTAGCCTGATCACCGCCGGTTCCTTGTGCGGCCAGGGCGTTCCGGCTGCCAGCCCTGCCGACCTCGCCAAATACGATAAGAATAAAAATGGCGTGCTCGATCCGACCGAACTCGCCCAGAAAAACGCCGACGAAAACAAGGATGAGGCGGTCAAACTCACCCCCTTCGAAGTCTCCACGTCGAAGGACAACGGTTACGCGGCCGGCAACACGCTGTCCGGCGGTCGGGTCGACACGCCGCTGGCGATCACGCCCGGCTCGATTTCGATCATGACGAAGGAGTTTCTGGACGACTTCAACGTCACCAACATCAACGACGCCGCCATGTGGACCGTCGGGATGGACCTCGAGAGCGCGACGCCCAATTCCACCACCAGCACGGACGCCACCTACAAAGCCCAATTTCGCGGTGCACCGTCCGACGGGAACTTTCCGACGAGGGACGGCAATCTGAACTTCGGCATTGCCGACAGCTATAACTCCGAGCGCTTCGAATTCACCCGTGGGCCCGATTCGACGATGTTCGGCGACGGTGGCCCCGGTGGCCGCCAAGGCAGCAGCAGCAAGCGGGGCCGGTTCAACAGCACGTCGACCACCCTGAGCGGGCAGGCCGACACGTGGGGCGGC
>JBDSSU010000150.1:0-4472 GCA_039928635.1 Opitutaceae bacterium
CAGGAGCACATCGGAGCCGTTCACCGTCTCCATGCCGCAATCGAGGTAGGCGTCCTCGCGCGAGCCGTTCTCGGTGATGACACGGACCTCTTCGGCCTGCGCGAGCAGCGTTTCGACCCGTGCCCACTCGTCGGGCGAGAAATCTTTTTCGAACTCCGCTTTCGGCAGCGGCAGGATCGCGTGCCATGCCACGCCGAGCGCCCGCGCCTGCGCGACGAAGAGCTGATCGCCGCCCTCCGCGACCGAGGAGAGGGCGAGCCACTCGCCCGGCGCTTCACGGCGCAGCGTTTCCAGTTCCGCGGTGATCGCCCTGGCCACCGCCCCGGCATCAGCCACATGCCGGTGCCCCGAGAATCCCACGACGTGAAAGAGGGGCAGTTCGGAGGACGGGTCGGTCATTGCGTGGCGGGAGTGTGACCGCTGCCCGCCATTGGCTGTCAACGTCCAAGGTGTCGCCGCTCCCGGCGGAGCGGGCAAGCTCACCTCCTTGAGGCTGTCTCGGCCCGTGCTCCGCTGGCACTTCCAAGGTCTCCATGAGCCCCCCGCTTCAGCTCCACCCGGTTCAGCGGCACGATTATGAGCGACGCAGCCAAGGCCGTCTTCATCAGCTACGCGGAGGGCAGCGCGGCGTCGAAGCGCCTATGCGAAGCGCTGCGCGAGGCGCGGATCGAGGTCTGGTTCGATGCGAACGAACTCCGCGGCGGCGACGAGTGGGATGCGTCGATCAAGCGCAGATTCGCGAGTGCGCGCTGTTTCTCCCCGTGATCTCGGCACAAACGCAGGCGCGCGAGGAGGGTTATTTTCGCCGCTAGTGGAAACTCGCGGTCCAGCGCACGCACGACATGGCGGAGTCGGTGCCGTTCCTCGTGCCGGTCGTCATCGACGAAACCGGCGAGGCCGACGCGCCCGTGCCGGAGCAATTCATGGGCGCGGCTGCCGCGCAGCTTGCCGACCCCACAATTTGTCGCGGAGGTGAAACGCCAGCTCGGCCGCACGCGCGGAGTTGGCCGCACGCCGCCGCAGTTTGATTCATCGCCCGACCGCTGTACCGGTTCGCAGGGGAAATCGCACCGTTTTCGTCGTCGCACTCTTCCTCCTGGCGCTCTTGGTGGGTGCCGGCTGGTGGTTCACGCGAAAGCATCCGACTCTGGTCGTGGAAACCTCGGGTTCCACAACGGCTCCCGCCATCGCCGTGCTCCCGTTCGCGAACATGAGCGACGACAAGGAAAACGCATTTTTAGCCGATGGCATTCATGAAGACATTCTCACCAGTCTCGCGAATTTCCGCGACTTCGCGTGGTGTCGCGCAACTCGGTCATGGGGTATCGCGCCACGAAAAAGAAGATCGGGGAGCCCCGGGAAGCAACGCGTGTCTCTTTCCCGCTCTACCTCTAGCTAGCTGCAAGACGGAGGCGCCGAAACGCAATGGCGAGGCGCTGCGCCAGCCACTTCCTGCCCGGTCCCGGCCTTGACCGGTCCCGTGGTCAGACACAAATATGCTTTTATGAGAACCACCATCGACCTGCCCGATCCGCTGTTCAAAGAAGCCAAGGCCGCCGCCGCGCTGGAGGGCGTGACGCTGCGCGATGTAGTCGAGGATGCCTTGCGGCGTCGCCTCCAGCCGCATGCCCGCCGCAGTTCCAGTGCGGCGCGCGGACGGTTGGGCCGAAAAAACGGTTTCCTCGTGCTGAAGTGCAAAGGCCGGCAGGTCATCAACCCCACGCCCGCGCAGCTCGATGAGTGGCTCTAAAGGAGATATGCCGGACGTGAATGTCTGGCTGGCGCTCGCCGTGGCCGGGCATGTGCATCATGCCGCCGCGCAGGCCTGGGTGGGGGCCCGCGGCGCAGGCCCGCTGGTGTTTTGCCGCGTCACGCAGATGGCTTTGCTGCGGCATTTGACTACCGCGGCGGTGATGGGCCCCAATGTCTGCACGCAAAAGGAGGCTTGGCGGCTCTACGATGCTGCGCTTTCCCGGTCGGGTACGCATTTCATGTCGGAGCCGCCCACGCTCGAAGCCGTCTGGCGAGCGCGGACGGCAGCCGCCGAGCCGGCACCGAAGCGCTGGACGGACCTCTATCTTACCGCTTTTGCTCACGGTCACGGTCTGCGCCTGGTGACGTTCGATCAGGGCTTCAAGCGCATGCCGGAAATCGAGGTTTTGTGTCTGGGTGGCGCCCGATGAACGATCCGGGCAAAGCTGTCTTCCTCATCTACGCCTCGCAGGATGCGGAAGCCGTTCGGCGCATCGCCGAGGCGTTGCGCGCAGGGGGGTCGAGGTTTGGTTCGATCAAAACGAAATCGTCGGCGGCGATGCGTGGGATGCGAAGATTCGCCAGCAGATCAAGGACTGCTCTCTGTTCGTGCCGATCATCTCGGCGGCCACGCAGGCACGGGCCGAGGGCTACTTCCGCTTGGAATGGCGGCTGGCGGATCAGCGGACGCATCTCATGGGGAAATCGCGCTCATTCCTGTTGCCCGGTGTGCATTGACGGCACGCGCGACACCGAGGCGGATGTGCCGGATTCGTTCCTCGCGGTGCAGTGGACGCGGCTCCCCCTTCGACAGGCTCAGGCCGGGCCGGGCGGTGAAGCGGCAGAAAAATTTTGCGCGCGGCTAAGCTCCACGGCTCGTTGGCGCAGGCGGACGAAGCGATCGCATTGCTCCAGGAATATTTCGCGGCGGGCCTTCAACCCCCGCTCAATCTCCAGTTCGACCCTTCCTTCGCCCCGATCCGTCAAGACCCACGCTTTCAGAAGTTGAGCGAGCAACAAGCAGCGTGGGCAAAGGCGCAGCCTGATCCGATCGATCCATGAGTGCCGCGGAAACCAAAGCCGTGTTTCTTAGCTACGCATCGCAGGAAACAAAGCATGCGCGCGCGCCCAACACCGCGTTGCGATCGCTAGCATAAGCCACTCGCATCCGAGGGCGGAAAGTGCCACTGACGTGTGCCCCGCTCACACCTCCCCGCCGGTGGCCGCCCTTTTCAGCCGGCGCGTTGAAATCCAGTTCCCCTTATGAAACGCATTGTCCTTGTTGTCAGCCTGCTCGGGTTTGCCCCAATGGCGCTCGCGGCAGCGGTGCCGCCGGCGGATCCCCTCCTCGAAGCCGTGCGGCGCAACGATGCCGCCAAGTGGCAGGCGTTGCTCGCGGCGAAAGCAGACCTGAGCCTAGCCGACACCGACGGCAATACCGCGCTGCACCATGCGGCGCTGAACCACGACCTCGCGGCGGTGCAAGCGTTCGTCGCGGCGGGTGCAAAAGTTGACGCGAAAAACGCGGCCGACGCCACGCCCTTGCTCTACGGTGCCGCCCACTCAGACATTGTCCGGGTGCTGCTCGCGCGCGGTGCGAATCCCAACACGAAGTCGAAAGCCGGCTTTACCCCGCTCATGGTGGCGCTCGCCGTGCCGGATTCCTACCCCGCGGTGCGGCAGTTGATCGACGCCGGCGCGGACCAGCGGGCGGGGCGACGGGCGGATGAGGAGATCATGCTCGGCCGCGCCATCTTCGGCGGCGACCAGCGCTCCATTGCGTTGCTGTTGGAGAAGGGCGTCGAGTTGAATCCGAAGGCCGGAAGCTCGCCCCTGTTGCAGGCCGCGTTTGTCGGCGATCTCGCGACGGCGAAGGTGCTGATCGAGCGCGGCGCGGACCTCAATCTAGTCGGTAATTTCACGGGCTCGCCGGTGAACCAAGCGCTTTACGCGGGGCAGCGTGACTTCGCGCGCCTGCTGATCGAGAAGGGCGCGAACCTCACGCACCGTTCACCTCGAGGCCACGGTACACCGACGATGGTCTGGTCGGCCTACAACCAGGACGGCGATGACTCGATCGCGCGCCTGATGGTGGCGAAGCAGGCCGATGTAAACCTGGCGAACGAGGAAGGCGCCACGGCGCTGAGCTGGGCATTGCGCACGGGCGCGCACACGCCGCTCGTGGCCTACCTGAAGAGCGTCGGCGCAAAAGCGCCCGAGCCGGCGCGGGCGAAAAGCGTTCCTGCGCGCGCGGTGCCCGAGTCCGCGGCGGCACGCGCCGCGCAGGTGCGCGAACGGCTGCCGGCCACTCTCGCCTTGCTGGAGAAAAGCTCGGCGGCGTTTTTGGAAAACGCGTTCGTGAAACGAGCGAACTGCGTGTCGTGCCACGGGCAGGATTTGTCGGCGGTCGCGCTGGAGGCGGCGCGCGGGCGCGGCCTGAAGGTCGACGACGCAGAACTCGGCCGCATCGTCACGGCGGTGCGCGGCATGTGGGTCCCGCGGATCGAGACGGCGCGGCAGATGACGGATCCGATTCCCGACCCAATCGTGAGCCTCGGCTACGGCCTGATGGGCCTGCACGCGGTGCGCTACGCGCCCGATGCGATGACCGATGCGATGGTGCATTTCATCGTGCGCTCACAGCGGCCGGATGGCTCGTGGCTGACCCGCGACCAGCGTCCGCCGATGGAGGACGGCCCGATGGTTGGCACCGCTTGGGC
>JBDSSU010000151.1:0-5074 GCA_039928635.1 Opitutaceae bacterium
ATAGCGCTCGCGGGTAAACCGGCCGGCGTCTTATGCGCGGCTTTGGCAGAGCATCCAGCGATTGCGCGACAAATATCGCGTCGGCAACAGGGGTCTGAAGAAGCTTGGCTGCTTCTTGCCGCATCTCTTCGACCTCTTCTTGCCTGACATCCATGAGATCCAATTCCCGCCGCGAGACATCCATCGTTTCAGCCAAGCGTCGCAAGCCGTCGAGGCCCGCGGTGTCCTTGCGCAATGCTGCGATATGGGCGGCATTTTTTTCGAGACCTAGATTTTCCGACAACAACCGCGTGACCGATGGCTGTTGCAGCCGGAGGATTTCGATTTCGCGCTGCAAGTTTGAGTGAGTTTCCCGTTGGACAACCAGTCCACCCACGGCCACCGCAGCCAGCACGCCAGCGAACCCCAGTTGGAATTTGGTCATAGTTATGAAAGTCCCGACACCCAGTGCCCCACCGGACACTGCCGAGCCCGCCAACGCAGCCCCAGTCACGCTCATCGCGAGTCCGACGGGCGCCGCGAGCACAGTCTGATTGGCCATGGCGAGACCCAGCGCCGCCGTCGTCGAGGTCACGCCGCGGCGAGCCAGTTGCACATGCAGCTTGTCGAGCGTGCGCTCGACCCGCATCCGTGCCGTGTTTTCGGAGAGATTTAATTTCCGGCCGATCTCGGCAAAGGGTTGGCCGTCGAAGAAGCGTAACAGGACCGCGTCACGATCCGCGTCGGGCAAGTCGTTCAACACTTCATCAAGCACCGGTTGAAGCTTTTCCCAGTCGGGTTCGGCGCCTTCGCGGGCGATTTGTTCCATGAGGTGGGCCTCCGTCTCGCGAGCCTGGCGCCGGCGTTCGGCGCGCACCGCGTCGCTCGCGGCGAATTGCGCGCTCCGGTAAAGCCAGCCGACCAGGACCGGCCGGCGGGAAAGCGGGCCAGCTTTTCGAGCGAGAGCCGTAAAGACGGCCTGCGTCACGTCCTCGGCGCGATGCGCGTCACCCGTATGCCGCCGTGCCACGGAATAAACCAAACCGATGCGACGCTGGACCAGTTCAGCAAACGCTGACTCGGATTTTTCGTCGGCATAACGGCGGAGCAGCTCGGCGTCTTCGATCATCGCGGTTTAACGGTATAACAGTCACGCCCCGCCGAAATCGCACACCCGAAATCTTTCCCGGAATGGGAAACCCGCAAAATACCAGAATTTGTCTCGCGAAGAACGCGAAGGGAACGAAGGCCCGAGGACCAACCTTCGCTTCCTTCGCTTCCTTCGCGAGACACCCGGCTCGGATGAGCAAACGGGCTCGGTTTCCCGGCACGCGTTTTCACGGAGACTTCACGCTGGGTTCATCGGTTTCACATACGGCCCGGGTATGATCCGAGGCATGGCTTCATCCGCTCGCCCATGAAAAACCCCGGAAGCAGCTTCGATTGGCGGGCGGCATCGGTGGGAGCTGGCGCTCTCCTAGCTGGAGCCAGTCTGGTCCAATCATTCCCCGCGCTCAGACTTGAGCTCTTTGCGCGTTCCGCCGCCGAACTGATCAGCCTCTTCACGGGTGCACCGATTTCCCGCAGTGAACTCGGCTGGATGATCCCGCTTTCCGGAGCGCCGGTCGTGGTCACTATCGCCTGCAGCGCCACGGACTTTTTCCTGCTCGTCGCAACCTTACTGGGGTTTCAAGTCGCTCGCCGGGGTTTCCATCCGTTGGTCGCCACGGGCCTCGCGGTGGCGGCGGCGCTGCCCGTCGCGATCTTTGTGAACGCGATGCGGATCATCACCGTGGCGTACGCGCACCCGTGGCTGATTTCGCGGCTGCCGCCGAAATACGAAGCCATCCTGCACATGGCCACCGGCGCAGCGATTTTCCTGCCTGCGCTCATCCTGCTCAATCTCGTCCTTGAAACTTATGGAAACCGCCACGCTCCCTCCACCCGCGTCTGAACCCAAACTCCCGGCCCCGCTGCTGCCAGCCGTGCTGCTTGGGCCCGCGGCCTTCCTCTGGCTGTGGGCGTTGCCGATCGGCGTTTTGCTTCTCCTCAACCTCCAGGCGTTCTGGCTGATTGAGGGAAATCTGAACGTTTTGCAGCGGGAAGACGCCCTGCTTTTCGGTGCCGCGAACCTGGCGAACCTGCTGATCGGAGTCGCGTTTTACCTCGGTGCAAGATTCCGGAGCGGGAACGCTCAGGTGCCATTCGAGACGCAACCTTGGTGGGGAATCCCCGCCCTTCTTGTGCAGGTCGGTTATCTCTGGTGGGCCGTGGCGTGGGCCGAGCGCATCCTGCCGGCCAGCGTGACGGCGTGGATCTATCCCACCGAACGTCACCTCTTCAACCAATTCGCCTTCGCCATGCTCCCGCTGTTCCTCGGGATTCTGCGGCTGGCGGGGGCGCGTCCGCCAAAACACGCCGGGACCGCTCTCGGGATCAATCTCGCGGCGGCGGTCGGCGGGCCGGTCCTCCTCTATCTTTTCGGAATGGTCGTCACGACGTTTCCCCTTTTTCGGGAAGCGAAGGGCTTGGTGCTCGCCACCTGCGTGGTCGTGTTCGGCGTCGTGATGTTCCTCGGCTTGATGCGAGTGCTGTTGCTCGCGCTGCGCCACGTGCAGCAGCACTGGCGTTCCCCGGGGCAGCGCGTCGCGATCCTGCTGTTCGCGGTGGTGTTTCCGATCTGCGGGCTGCTGCTCAACCGCGCGATTCCCTTCCCGGTGGATTTCCAAGCGTGGGAGATCTACGCGCTCGTCGTCATCAACGCCGGCATCCTGTGGCTCGCCTCCTCGCAACACGCCGAGCGCCCACGCCTCAGCTTTTATCTGCTCTGCGGCACCTTCCCGTTCTCGCTTTATTTCTTCATCGTTTTTCTGCCGTACACCCCGCTCTCGATTCTGGCGATCATCGCGATGGGCGCCGGTTTCCTCGTTCTCACCCCGACGTTTCTTTTCATTCTTCAACTGCACGCGTTGCACTGCTCGCGGCGGGAGCTGCCGGCCGGCTCGCGCGGATGGCGCGTCATGCTGATGGGCGTGCTTTGCTCGCTGCTGCTCCCGGCGTTCTTCACCGTGCGCGGACTCGGCGACAAAGCCGCGCTCAACGCCGCGCTGGACTACGTCTATTCGCCCGCGATCACCGCGGAGAATCTCAAATACCCGGCGAACCTCACCAATCTGCGCCGCGCCCTGAGCAGCCATCGCAGTTACAAAAACGGCATTTATTATCCGCTGCTCTCGGATTTTTACAGCTGGCTCGTATTCGACAATCTGGTCCTCCCGGACGACAAGCTCGACCGCCTCGAAAGCACGTTCTTCGGTGCCGCAGGATCACGGCTCAACCGCGATGTGATGCAGAAAGGCCGGAGCCCGTTTGGAAACCAGCGCAGCGTCCGCGACCGCGCGCGGATGCCGCGATCACAGCCGGCTGCCCGCACCGTCAGTGTGAGCCAGCTCGAGACCAAAACCGCACCGACGATCGGGAGCGATGCGGTGACCACCTTCACGTTGACGCTGAAGAACTCCGGAGAGACTCCGGCCGAGTTCACGCAAAAACTACCGCTCCCCTCGGGTGTTTTCGTCAGCGGCTTCAGGCTGCACATCAACGGCGCGCCAGTACCCGGCCGGATTTTCGAAAAGAAAACCGCGCTCTGGGTCTACACCATGATCCGCGACAGCGAGCGCCGGGATCCGGGACTGCTCTATTACAACACGCGCGACGAACTCGAGCTGCGCGTGTTCCCCGTCAACGCCGGCGCCTCCGTCGTCGTCGAAATCGATTTCCTCCATCCGAGCCTCGACCGGGTGGAAACTTTTTCCGCGCTGGGAGACGACCCTGCGGCCCGACTCGCTGCGATCGGCCGGGCGCTCCGACCACAGATCACGCGCGATCGGGAAGGGCTCGCGGTGTCAGGTTTAAAAGCGGCCGAACTTCCGGTCACAAAACGTGAGCCCTATCTTCATCTGGTGATCGATCGCTCGGCGGATAACGCCTACACGGGCGATCTGTCGGCGGTAATGGCGCAGCTGCGGGAGAAATTCCCTCGGGCGCGTCTCGCGCGGGTAACGCTGGCCAACCATGACGTGGTGGATCTCGCCCGCCAGCTCGTGCCGCTCGACGAGCTCGCGAAAACGATCACCGCCGAGTCGTTGCGCAATCTGCCGACCTCGGGCGGGCTCGCGCTCGACCTCTGCCTCGCGCGCGCGATCCGGCAGCATCGGGACCTCGATCTCGATCACGTTGCCTCCGGTGACGGCCCCCCACCGGTTCCCGTATTCGTGATCCTGAGCCGCAAGGCCTCCGCTCGAACGCTGGAGCTTTCGCTGACGGAAACATGGCGGGACTTGTTGCCGGACCTGGAGATCGCGGAGATCGGAAGCGACGGGACGTTTCACGCACAACTCCGCGATCCGAACGCGCGGGCGTTGCCGGTTCTTCGGCTGGGTGGATCCGTGCGATCGCTATCAACCCGACAGGCACTTCGTTTCCCGGGCGTCGGCGAGAACGACACCCTCGCCTCCTGGTCTCCGCCGAACTCCGCGTGGCAACCGGTCTCCAACGTCGTGCAACGCACCGCTGGCACACCGTGGTCGAATGCCGTCGCGCTTCACCTCCAAGACCAGGATCACGTTCGCACGCCCGGGACTTACCGGCTCGATCGTAAGGCGCTGGTCACGGCGAGTCGCGACAGCGGCATTCTCCTTCCGGTGACGAGCTACATCGTCGTGGAAAATTCCGCGCAGTGGCGAATGCTCGAACTCAGCGAACGTCAGAAGCTTGATCAAAACGCCGCGCTCGATTTCCGCGAAACCCCCGCACCGCCGGCGGTCTGGCTGGCCGCCGGAGTGGCGCTATGGGTTGGCATACGTCGCTGGCGGGGACGGAGGACGTGGTGCCTTCAGCGTGGCATGGGCGTCTCGCCCATGGTCCGATAAAAGTGCGAATGCTGAATACTGCATGGAACCCGAACCTCCGTTCACGCGGGGCCGCGGAGTACGCAGAGACTGAATCATTGGGTTCCCGATCCTGCTCCGCGATGTCCGCGGCTCCGCGTGAGACCATCCCCCTCCCAAGGCACGGGTGGCGCATTCCACTTTGC
>JBDSSU010000152.1:0-4612 GCA_039928635.1 Opitutaceae bacterium
CCGCCGAGCTTGCCGCCACCGGTTTGAGGAATAGCGCCCCAGGCGTGCGAGAATCCACGGCGAATACCTCGAAGTGAATCGATTGGCGGGCCAACCGACGCTCGGTCTGCGTGTGGTTCGCCAGCGCGGCCGGAACAATTCCAACGACGAGTGCCAGGGTTAACGCGGAGAGTGCCATTCGCGGTTGAGCCAGCGCGTCGCCCTGATCGAGGAGCGCCAAGAATCGACCAAAGACAGACAGCTGGCGACGACGATCAATCTCACGCCAAATCTCCGCCGTGGATGGCTGATTCTGTGGCGGAATCGGTTCGGCCGAGTAGCCTGCCAGCAAAGAATCGAGCGGATCGGGTTTCATGTACCTGAGTTGAACGTAGCGAACCCATTGAATCCCTCAACCACGGAGCGAGAACCTCACGAGCCAGCCAAGCTGACAGCTCAATCAGGCCGAAACAGATGCTCACGCTGCCCGTCTTTTTTTCAGCTCTTCCCCGTTCTGCGCCATCCTTTAACCGTCGTCGCGCGCCAGCTGCTTGCGGATTAAGCTCAATTCTCGCTGTCGTTTTGCGTCGGATTTCGGATAGGACATTTTCAGCCCTTTGAAAACGTCCAGGATGATCTCGGAGATAATCAGCCGGGCGTTTTTCTTGTCGTCGGCCGGGACGACATGCCAGGGAGCGTCCTTCGTGCTGGTCGCGCCGAGGCACGCTTCATAGGCCTGCATGTAGTTCGGCCACCATTTTCTTTCCGCAAGATCGGCCGCGCTGAACTTCCAGTTTTTCTCCGGGTCGTCGATTCGCTTCAGGAAGCGTTTGCGTTGCTCCTCTTTCGACAGATGGAGAAAAAATTTGATGATGCGCGTACCGTTGCGGTGGAGGTGACCCTCCAGGTCCACGATCGAACGATAACGCTCCCGCCAGATGGTCTCCCGCGCCGGCAACGGATCCGGCAGTCGCTCCCTCTCCAAGATCTCGGGATGCACCCGCACGATCAGCACCTCTTCGTAGTAGGAGCGATTGAAAATGCCGATGCGCCCACGCTCAGGGAGCGACCGGGTGGTGCGCCAGAGAAAATCGTGGTCGAGCTCCGTGGCACTCGGATGTTTGAAACTGAAGACCTGACAACCCTGAGGATTCACGCCCGACATGACGTGCCGGATCGCGCCACCCTTGCCGGCGGCATCCAACGCCTGAAAAACCAGCAGTACAGCGTATTGGTTCGAGGCGTAGTGCAGGCGCTGCAGCTTGCTCAGTTCCTTGGTCTGCGCCCGGAGCCGGCGGTGATAGTGTTTTTTCGAGTCGTACACCGGCTTCACCTGCGTAGGCCATTTCTTGAGGTCGACGTCTTTCCCTGGTGGCACCCGGAAATCCTTGGAATTGATCTTGGTCTTCATGCTTCGGTGGATTGTTCGTGAATTGATCAGAGCGGCCCGGTTTTGAGCGCTGCCGCACTTGCCCCAAACCTCGCTCAAAAGAAGGCCGCCCGTGCGGTGCCACGAGAGTGCGTTTTTTGGCCAATTCGGCAATCCATTCCATGTGTTCATGGAGTGCTGCCGCCCGACTCGAATCGGCCGTCAGACTGGCATTGGCATGATGCCGAGACCGCACCGGACGCTCTCCCGGATTTGATGAAGGATTCGGCGACCAAGCACGAATTCGTTGCACCGCGTTCCATTCGCATAACAGCCTTCGCTGTCCTCCCAAGCCCACCAGTGCGCCATTCTTCACGCCTTGGAAGGAACCGCTCTCATCCGCCGGCACGAGGCGCCGTTTCCGATCATGCAACGGAGGCGGCGATTGCCGTTACCCCGGTTCAGCCAGACTGTTTCCGAGTCGTTGGGTAAAGCCGGTCAATAGCATGCCTGGTTCCCGCAGTCCCGGAGGCGACAACGCTGGAATCCTGAATCGACCAGGCGCCGAGGTGCATGAAAAAAACGAGCACCCCAACCCGCCGACCGCAGCACGCTCCCGCCCACAATCAGCGAAAGCAGGAACTGAAGACTCGACCGTCGGTTTCTCCAGAGCAGTTAGGGTTTGTTCATCGCTTCAGCTCTTATTATCGCCGGCCAGGTGGACCTTCGCGGGACGAGCGCTGTAAGCGGCCCCCAGGAGATTCTCTCCCTCGTCCACCGGCTTGGCCTGACGGGCCTGTTTCTCAAGAATGCCGGCCTCGTTAGACAACCCCGCCTCCGCCTTCGTCGACACCGCATCCAATCCCTCCGAAGGCGAAGCGTCGCCGGATGATTTGAGCGGTCCGGGATCCTGAGTCCCCTTCTGCTTTCCGTCGAGCAGCGTGACGGGGACGCCGCGCGGAAAAACGACTTCCCGCGCTTCGTCCGGCATGCTGATGCCGTGTTGCTGAAACGCGCGTTTCACGAGCCGGATGACGGAAGACCGCACCTTGAGCCAGCTGTGTTCATGGCCATTGAGCCAAAAGTAGATTCTTAAATTGACGGTCGCTTTGCCCAGGTCGTCTGCCAGCACCCAAGGCTCTGGCTCCTTCAAGACCGCCGGGTGATCCAGCAGCACCTTTAATGCGACTTCCTGGGCTTCATCGATCACGTCGTCGTAGCCGATCCCGACGACGAAGTTTTCGCGCCGGTTGGGGGTGGCCGTGAAGTTTTGCAGCGTCCCCTTGTAAACGGCGGAGTTGGGGACTTGCACGAGATTGCCGTCGAGGGTCAGCAGCACCGTGGTGCGGATATTTAACTGCTGCACATAGCCGGTGACTCCGACGATTTCGATCAAATCCCCCGTTCCAAACGGACGCTGGAGGCTCAGGAAGATACTGGCCAAAAAATTCTCCGTTATGTCCCGGAAGGCGATGCCGACCGCCAAGCCGACCAGGCCGGTTCCGCCGACGATCGTCAAAGCCAGCTGCGTCAAACCGGAGACCCGCAAAACGACATAGGCGCCCGCAAGAAACACGATCACGCCCAGCCCTCCCGCAAGGACGCCGCGGAGAAGTTTCGCCCGGACTCGCCCGCGGAGAAACTTTCGAGCGCTGCGCGCCGTTAACCAGCCAGCCCCCGCCGACAAGATCAGGATAAACAGCGCGACGACAATGAACGGGAGAGAGCGGATGAAGTCGCGCGACAGACCCGACAAACCACTCCTTGCTCCGCTGAAGTCCCATGCGGACGGTTGGGACACCTCGATCCGGTTGGCCACAGCGACCACGTCCTGGGTGTTGCGCGCCAGGTTGCCCGCCCATTTTTTGATCTCATCGCTGTCGGCCCCGCCACTGAGAAAAACAACGCCGTCCACAACTTTGACTTCCGGAGCATTGAACCAACCTGTGGCTTCCAGGACGCTCTCGAGGCGCTTGCGGATTTCTTCGTCGTGGGCGATCGGCTGCACGGCCACCGTGGTCGGCGCAAGGGACAGCTCCTCTTTCTGGGAGAGAAGCTGATTGTGCAGCCCGGTCGCGTCTCCCTGCGCGCTGACCACCGTCGTCAGCACACCCCAGCAGAGGAGGCCAGGCAACGCTGCCCGCAAAACCTGGAATTGGCGGCAATCCGTAAGTCCCGCCGGTGCACAAAGCGACCAGAGGCTCGAACGTAGATTGCTCCTGACCTGCTTGAGTTTGTCCATGCTTCAGAATCCCGATGCGGCCGCGAAAGCGTCTGCTTCATTCATGATGAGTTTCCGTTCGGCTGGGGCGTCCTTTGTCCAACGCTTCCCAGCCGAAGGAATAAATATCCAGCCATGGCTGATGAGGGAAGCGCCAAGCACGCCAATCTTTGGCTTCGAGTCCGCTGCAACTGGGAAGATCATCGCTTATGGCGAGCATGATGCTGCCTGTCACAATCAGCGAGGGGGTAAACCAAAACCTTCCCCGCAGCTCGCTCAGGAGTGGTTTCAGTCACATCATGGTGTGCCCCCTCCAGAATGCCGGTTGCCTTGTGGCGGCTTATTTCGGGTGACGGACGCAGGCCCCGGTGGCCAAGGCCTCGTAACCGGAAATCACGTCGCAAAGCTCTTCGTCGATCCCGCTTTGCCGCGGGCGATGGAAGGTGCGGTGCAGCATTTCCAGCAATTCATCGATGTTCTTGTCCGCGCGTTGCATCGCTGCGAGCCGGCTGGCGTTTTCACTGGCCAGGGATTCCGCGAGCAGGCGCCGAGGAGCGAAATGAAGCGCGAGTGTAGGCGCTGCTTGAGCAACCACGAAGCAAGCGCGACCCGATGCGGTTCTCCCGGCTGCTACCATTTCTGGAGGCCCCCAATAATTATGCCAAGTTCCCACGCGGGCGGCCGTGCGATCTTCATTCTAAATCGCGGACTGCGCTGTCACCAACTTGGCATAATCCGGCACTCAGCATAAATCGTAGGCGACGTGAAAGCCGACCCACTAACTCGCGGATTGTTCTCCTTCGGGAGGCGGGCTACCTTTAAGGCCATGCGGCCGGACACATCACTCCGCGCCATCACTGAACGTCCGCGCGTTTTGACGAATCTATTCTTGCCGGAACTCTTGCTTCGAGATCACCAGCAACGAAGAGGCCCGCAGCGCTCAAGCGCTGCGGGCCTTTAGAAAGTTGGCGTCCCCACGGGGATTCGAACCCCGGTTCTTACCGTGAAAGGGTAGTGTCCTAACCAGGCTAGACGATGGGGAC
>JBDSSU010000153.1:0-3704 GCA_039928635.1 Opitutaceae bacterium
GTCGAACATCTGCGGCAGCCACGACCACTGCCCGTTTCCCATCCGGTAGCCGAAATGAAGCCGTTCCGCATCGACCTCGACCCGCAGCTCGATGGGTTTTCCGCTCGGAATCGGGATGAGAGGGGAGAACGCGTCGGCCACGACGCCGTCCGGGATGCTCGACATGACGCGCAGGTGTTTCCCGACTTTCTCGTCGTGGGAAATGTAGAGGTAGTGAAACTTCGCGCTGTTGTAATAGCAGATCAGGCCCGCGAGCTGTTGGTAATGCTCGGGCTCGAACTCGACGAGGGTCGCGGCACTGAAGTGGTGGGCCTGCTGCCGCCGCGCCACGAGCGACTGCCGGAAGGGACTTCCCATCGTCTCCCGCCCGAAAAGGCGCAGATATCCGGGGCGTGCCGTGAGGCTGAAGATCTCTTCCGGCCAGGGCGTGCGTAACCACTGAAAGTCAATCGGCAGCGTGGGCGAATCGAATTCGGCGCGAGCGGGCGTGGCCGGAAAGCGATGCGGGGGCAATCCGGGCGAGCCCACTTCAATCGAGGCGACGCCCCCGCCATCCACCGTGCGCAACCAGCCATCCGCGCCCCATTTCATTTTCTGGATCGCGGTTTCCCGTCCGAGCGTGCAACGCCCGCGCTGGCGCAACGGCCGGCCGCACAGGAAAACCATGTAGGTTTCCCCGGCCGCCGTCTCGACAATGTCGCCATGGCCCGTGCGCTGCAGTTCGACGTCCGGACGATGGCGTGACGTGAGCACGTAAGTGTCGGGATGCAGCTCGTACGGGCCGTGGAGGTTTTTCGAGCGCGCCATCGTGACGGCATGGCCCCACATCGTGCCACCCTCCGCCACGAGCAGGTGATAATAGCCGCCGTGCTGGTAGACATGCGGCCCCTCGGTCAGTCCGATGGCGGTGCCCGCAAAAATATTCTTCCGTTCGCCGACCAGCTTCCGCTCCGTGGCGGAATATTCCTGGATGACGATTCCGTTAAAACGGTTCTGCCCCGGCCGGTGATCCCAGAGTTGATTCAGGAGATATTTCTTGCCGTCGTCGTCATGGAAGAGAGACGGATCAAAACCGCTGCTGTTGAGGTACACGGGGTCAGACCACTCGCCGTCAATGGTGGGGCAGGTGACGAGATAGTTGTGGAAATCGCGCAGGGAGGCTCCTGAAGCACCGCCCACGCTGGTCCGACCGTAACGTTTCACGTCGGTGTAGATGAGCCAGAAAAGTCCGTCAGCGTAGGTGAGGCATGGCGCCCACACTCCGCAGGAATCGGGATCGCCGACCAAGTTGAGCTGGCTCGGGCGGCGCAGCGGTCGGGTGAGCAGCCGCCAGTTCACGAGGTCGCGCGAGTGATGAATCTGCACGCCCGGATACCACTCGAACGTGGAGGTCGCGATGTAGTAGTCATCACCGACGCGGACGATGGACGGATCGGGGTTAAAGCCAGGGAGGATCGGATTGCGGATCATGGGGATTAACGAATGGGGAACGAAATCGGGTGGCCGCGTGGGGGTGGGTCAAAGACGCGGCGGCTCTTCCATCTTCGAGAAGCGCTTCAGGCCAATCAAAACCAAATCAGGAATACCTCGCGAAAAAAGCCGTTCGCCCGAAAGCCATTTCAAATTGCCGCCGGTCGCGATGACGATCGCTTTGCCACGCCCAAACGATTCACGCCGGATTCTCCCAACCAGTTCCCGAACTGCCCCCACATGCCCGTGGAAAATCCCACTTTGTAGGGCTTCCCGCGGCGAACGCCCCAAGGCCGCCCGCGGCCGGCGCAACGGGACCTCCGGAAGTTGGGCAGTGCGCTGCGCGAGCATCTGCGACCACAGCGCCAAGCCCGGGAAAATCGCTCCTCCGAGAATCACGCCATCCCGGCGCAACGCCGTCACGGTCGTGGCCGTGCCACAGTCGACCACGATGACATTGCGGGCGCCAACGAGCTCCCGGGCACCGAGGGCGGCGGCGATCCGGTCCACGCCCAGCACCCGCGGGTTTCGATAACCGATTTTCAAAGTGCTCACGTTATCCGCCGTGAGCACCCGAGGCGTGACGCCGAAACGTCTCCGCACTTCGCGGACAAGCGGGCCGGTGAGTTTCGGGACCACCGAGCACAGGGCGATGCGCTCGATTTTTCCCCGCACGGGCGGAATCCAATGGCGCACGCTGACGCTTCGCCCGGCGCCGTCGCGAAGTGGGATGCGAAACGGGGCAACGCGCTTCCCCTCTGCAAACACGCCGCCTGACACCGACGTGTTGCCGATGCTGAGGACGAGCGTTCTCACTCCGAGGGCCTCGCGATCAATTCCAGCAGCGCCTCAGCCAGTGCTGGAATCCCCTTCAACTCCCGCGCGGAGACATCCGTCGCCTGCCAGAGCCAGAACGGGTGTAACGGAGAGCGGCGAATTTCGACGAGATCGTTGTGAATCACGGCGTCGATCCCACCGGCGGAAAACTGCGCCGCCACCGCCTGGCGGCGTGCATCGGGTTCAGCACCGACCGTGAGCTTGAAACCAATCACGCGAAGCGGACGCGGGGCGAACCCCTTGAGCAGCGGAAGGATTTTTTCGTTCCGGACCAGCCGAAGCGATTGTTCGGAAGCGTCCGATGACAACTTCCCGTCGATCACCTGGGCGGGGCGGTAATCTGCGACGGCCGCGGCCATCACAATGGCGTCGAAATCGCCGTCACCGAGCCGTCGCAGCAGCCGCGCCTGCAGATCGGCGGCGGAGGAAAATTCCTCCCGCTCGGCCGCCCGTTCCGAGATCACTGCGCCCTGGCCATGGAGGAGCACGACGGGGTGTCCGCGGCTCGTTAGCTCGTCGGCCAGCGCGGCTCCGGTGGTGCCGGTGCTCACGTTTGACAGAAAACGCACCGCATCAATCGGCTCACGGGTGGCGCCGGCGGTCACGAGAATCTTCATTTCACGTTCAAGGCCTCGAGCACCTTTGCCGCGATTTGCTCCGGTTCGAGGAGACGCCCCGCGCCGCCTTCACCACACGCATGCGGTCCCTCGATGGGGTCGAGCACGTGAACGCCCCACGTGCGGAGCTTCTCGAGCGACATCGCGGTCGCGGGGTGTTCCCACATCCGATGATTCATGGCCGGCGCGATCCACCAGGGTTTCTGTTTCAGCTCCCAGGCGAGGAACAGGGCGCCGAGTGGATCGTCTCCGAGTCCGGCGGCGAAGCGATTGATCGTGTTCGCGGTCGCAGGGCACACGAGTGCGAGATCCGCGGCGCGCGCGAGTTCGATATGATCGAGCGCCCGGCCGGATTCCCACAGGTCAGCGAACACGGCGCGCCCGCTCAATCCTTCGAGGGTCGCAGGCCCGACAAACCGCAGCGCGGCGGAGGTCGCGACCGTTTGCACGGTCACGCCGGCCTGGCTGAGACGCGAAATCACCGTGCACGCTTTGTAGCAGGCGATGGAACCGGAGAGCAGGAAAAGGACGTTAGGCGAGCGGGACATTGTCGATCAGGCGGGTTGGTCCGAGGCGCACCGCTCCCAGTCGGCGGTGATCCCGGTCCTCGATGTAATCCACCACGAAGCCGGCGGACTCAAGCCGCGCGCGCGCGGCCGCGGCATTCGGCGCCGCGACCAGCGCCGCGTGAAACTGGGGCGCCAGCGCTCGCTCCGCGGCGGACAGGCGGACATTGCGGGAGCTCATGGCCAGCCCATCGGCTTCGCGCACGGTCGGGCA
>JBDSSU010000154.1:0-5527 GCA_039928635.1 Opitutaceae bacterium
CGCCTCTGGTTGAGCAAAAACGACTCGTGGCAGAAGTAGAGCGCCGCTTGAGCGTGGTGGAGGAATTGGAAACAGTCGTGAACGCAAACCTCCAGCGCGCCACTCGCCTTCGACAGTCCATCCTCCAGCAAGCGTTTAGAAGCCACAGCGGCTAGGACGAAGCGCCAATCCCTTCCTCGACTATGGCTCCAAACCAAATGTCTCTCCGATTTGCAGAAGACCCAAACCAGACTCCAAAGCCTCAACTTTCGCACCGCACAATGAAAATGGAACTCCGCCGCAAGGCCATCGACAAACTCTACAAGCGCCGAGACAAAATTGAGATGCCGGATTTCCAGCGTGAAGAGGTCTGGCCGGATTCCAAAAAACAGATGCTAGTTGATTCAGTTTTGCGCGGTTGGCATCTCCCGAAATTCTACTTCAAGCGAAACTCTGACGGCTCATACGAGTGTGTCGACGGCCAGCAGCGGCTAAATGCAATTTTCGAGTTCTACGACGACAAATTTGTGCTCCCGGAACAAGCGGTGAAGGAATGTCGAGGGCTCACCTATTCGGCTCTTCCCGACGATGCCTCCGACGAGTTCGACGATTTTGAAATTGAAATTGAAGAGATTGAGGATGCTACCGATGACGAGCTAGAGGAGCTTTTCCGACGGCTTCAACTCGGCACCCCTCTCAACACTGCCGAGAAGCTCAACGCCGTGCTGGGCGAGTTTCGTGATTTTTGTCACGAGTGCACAAAACGACCGTTTTTTAAGGACAAGTTGCCCATCAAAAATACCCGCTTCTCACATTTCGAAATTGTTGCACGCTGGGGATTCATTGAGGCCCGAGGCATTCAACCACAGATGCGATTAAAGCAGCTGGAACAGTTTTTCAGGGACAATAAACAATTTAGCAGAACGTCCGACACCGCCAAAATCATCGACGAGTCGCTGCGCTTCCTAAATCAAGCGTTCGTCGTTCGCCCGACGTTTATCGCGAACAGAGCCAACACCCTATCTGTGGCCATGCTTGCCTCGAAAGTGGTGAAGGCCAATTTAGCGACGAAGCAAAACGCGGGTGATTTCGCCTCGTTTCTTGCGGAGTTCTTCTCGTCGTTGTCAGCCGAAGTCCAAAAAGGAGTCAAAGCCGGCGACAAAGAACTTTTGCTCTATCAGCAATCGATTTCAGCGGGGTCGACTGGTGGAGATTCTATCAAACACCGACTTGAAATTCTCACGAGACGTCTCGCGTTGAGGTTTCCCAATTTCGTGGCTGCCGCCGGCGGCCGACATGCCGCGATGGGAAGCATGACAAATCCTCTCACGGTATCGGCCTCTGACATTCGCACTCATTATTACCGCGCGAACAAAGTGTATTCAGCACGTCACGGGGAAGACCTATTCAAGGTCACGAACGAAAGTACGAACGCGCTCGTCGCGCTCGATTCTCCAGCCACGAACAAACAGAAGTACGGGGACTTGGTCGATGGACTCTACTTTCTGATCTACGAAGGTTCGGGGGCTTGCAAAAGGCTTGGCGAGCCACCGCCGGATTTTGCAATGGATATAAAATTCCTCCGTACTGCCCTGCGCCACGATGTGGATCACGGCGACGAGAAGGATATCGCTAAAAAAATGAAGCGCGCAGGCGAGACTTTCGCGAAATACTCAACGAAGCGAACAGCGGAAGAGTGCGGCGAGGAAGAACTCCTTGCGGTGCAGGCGAGGTTGCTCTCGCGGTGCTTGGAAATGCTCAAGAAGCTTAAATGACCACTCCCGCTCTCGTCCAAAAGCTCTGGAACTACTGCAACATCCTGCGGGATGACGGGCTGTCCTTCCGCCTTCGCCCTGCTTCGGCGCGACAAGACGGCGACTACGTCGAGCAGCTCACGTTTCTGCTCTTCCTCAAGACGGCGGATGAACAAAGCCGTGCACCGTTCAACAAGCCTTCGCCGATTCCCAAGGGCTTCGGGTGGGACCGCGTTTGACCCACCCTTTGAGATAAAATCGAAGCCAAAACTACAACGATGAGCGCCAACTCGAAAATCGAATGGACCGACGCAACGTGGAATCCCGTCCGCGGTTGCACGAAGGTCAGCCCCGGTTGCAAACACTGCTACGCCGAAACCTTCGCCGAACGCTTCAGGGGCGTGCCCGGACACCCGTTCGAACATGGCTTCGATCTTCGCATCGTCCCCGAAAAACTCGGCGATCCCATCCGCTGGAGCACGCCACGAAAGATCTTCGTGAATTCGATGAGCGACCTTTTTCATCCGGACGTTGCTGACGACTACATTGAGAAGGTGTGCCGGGTCATGCTCGCCGCAAACTGGCATACCTATCAGGTCCTAACGAAGCGCGGTGAACGCATGAGCGAGTTGCTTCAAACGAAGCTAAGAAAGGCCGCCGATGCGTCTCACATTTGGTGGGGAGTGAGCGTAGAGAACAAGGCCCACGGACTTCCGCGCATTGACCAGCTCCGGAAGGCAAAGCCGAACGTCGCATTTCTCTCCATCGAACCGCTGTTGGAAAATTTGGGGGCATTCGACCTGAAGGGCATCCATTGGGTGATTGTCGGCGGCGAGAGCGGCCACGGTGCGCGGCCGATAGAAGCGACCTGGATTCGATCCATCCGTGCTCAATGCCGGGCGCAAAGAGTCGCGTTCTTCTTTAAGCAGTGGGGTGGCGTGCGAAAGAAAGAGGCGGGGCGGGAACTCGACGGCAGGACGTACGATGAATTCCCAGGCATAGCTACAACTTCAGTTCCGTCATCCAGCGCACGTCTAGATATGCTAGCACAGCTCGCTTTGGCATAATGAATCCGAAGATGTCCTTCGAGTTCGACGAAATTGGCCCGTGGTCCGAAGTGAAGTTGGACATCTTGCGAAAGTATGCCGGACCCTATTCCAGGATTCTTAAAAGCCACGGATTTCATCACGGTTATATTGATGCTTTCTCGGGTCCAGGCCTTCACATCCGGAAGGAAGATAAACAGGAAGTTCTTGGGAGCCCCTTGGTCGCGCTCAGCGTCGAACCGGCGTTTGATGAGTATCACTTAATCGATCTTGACGGGGAAAAAGTTCAGTTTCTGCGGGACCGCGTTGGGACACGCGATGACGTCAGTTTCTACACAGGAGACAGCAATCGAATCCTGCAGCAGTCGATTCTTCCGCGTTTCTCATACGAGAAAAGGTCACGAGCGCTCTGCCTTCTAGACCCCTACAAATTGACGCTCGACTGGAGCGTGGTAATGCAAGCGGGTAAAAGCCGCGCCGTTGAGGTATTCATTAATTTTCCGGTGATGCACATGAACCGGAACTGCAAGAAACAACATCCCAGAGAAATACTCCCTGGCGAACTTGCCGCGATGGATTCGTTTTGGGGCGATCGCTCTTGGCACACCGCCATGTTTCGCAACACCGGGCAAATGGACATGTTTGGGGGGACAGACTTAGCGAAGCAGGAGAACGCAGATCTCGTGAGCGCCTATTGTAGCCGGCTGCAAAGCGTGGCTGGGTTTGGTTTCGTGGCCGAGCCACTGCCGATGCCCAACTCGAAGGGCGCGATCGTCTACTACTTGATCTTCGCCGGCCCAAATGCGACCGGCTCGAAGATCGTCAAAGACATTTATCGCGACTACCGATAGCACGACGCATGACCGCCCCCGCTCTCGTTCAAAAGCTCTGGAACTACTGCAACATCCTCCGGGACGACGGCCTCTCTTACGGAGACTACGTCGAGCAGCTCACGTTTTTGCTCTTCCTCAAGATGGCGGATGAGCAAAGCCGCGCTCCGTTCAACAAACCGTCGCCGATTCCGAAGGGCTATGATTGGCCGAGTCTCTTGGCGAAGGACGGCGACGCTCTGGAGACACATTACCGGCACGTCCTTGAGACGCTTGGCAAAAAGACCGGGATGCTCGGTACGATCTTCCGTAAAGCTCAGAACAAAATCCAAGACCCGTCTAAGCTCCGCCGCCTCATCGTTGATCTCATCGACAAGGAAACCTGGACCACCCTCGACGCCGATGTGAAGGGCGACGCATACGAGGGCCTCCTTGAAAAGAACGCGGCCGACGTGAAGGGCGGCGCAGGACAATACTTCACTCCGCGTCCGCTCATCGCCGCCATGGTCGAAGTCATGGCGCCAAAACCGGGGCTGACCATCTGCGATCCCGCGTGCGGCACCGGCGGCTTCCTCCTCGCCGCGCACGACTACCTCGCAAAATTGCCCGGCCTCGACCGCGCGCAAAAGAAGGCGCTCAAGCACGGCACCTTCCACGGCATCGAACTCGTCGACAGCGTCACTCGCCTCTGCGCGATGAACATGCTGCTCCACGGCATCGGCGGCGCGGAGGCCGATGGCCTTTCCGCCGAAACCGCGATTCCCGTCGTCACCAAAGACGCGCTCGCCAGCAAACACGGCGAGTACGACTTGGTTTTGGCCAATCCGCCGTTCGGAAAAAAGAGCAGTGTTACCATCACGAACGAGGAAGGCGAAGTCTCCAAAGAATCGCTCACGATCAACCGCGACGATTTCTGGGCCACCACGAGCAACAAGCAGCTCAACTTCCTCCAGCACATCTTCACCATCCTGAAGCAGCACGGCCGCGCTGCCGTCGTTCTCCCCGACAACGTCCTCTTCGAAGGTGTCGCCGGCGAAACCATCCGCCGCCAACTTCTCCAGCAAGCCGACGTCCACACGCTCCTCCGCCTGCCGACCGGAATTTTCTACGCGCAAGGCGTGAAGGCCAACGTGCTCTTCTTCGACCGCAAACCCGCCGCCGACAAGAAGGCCTGGACCGAGAAACTCTGGATCTACGACCTCCGCACCAACCAGCATTTCACGCTTAAGGAGAACCCCCTCAAGCGCTCCGACCTCGACGACTTCGTCGCGTGCTATTTCGGAAATCTCGAAGGTAGGGCGCGACCGCTGGGCGCGCCGACAGCGAAAAAGGACGGCCCAGCGGTCCGTCCCCACCTTGATCGCCATCACCGCGTCGAAAGCGAGCGTTTCAAAAGCTTCACGTACGACGAGCTGATCAAGCGCGACAAAGTGAACCTCGACATCTTCTGGCTGAAGGATGACGCCCTCGAAGACAGCGCCAACCTCCCCGCCCCCGGAATAATCGCCGCCGACATCGTCGCAGATTTAGAAGCCGCGCTCGAACAGTTCGCGGCGATCGAGGATGACCTGAAGGAGTGATCTTCTATGGCTATACCAACTTTCGATCAACTAATGCGTCCGATCCTTGAACTCGCGAGCACCGGGGCCATCGCACGTCGCTCGGCCACAGACGCGATGATCAAACAACATCGCCTGACGCAGGAAGAGATCGATCACCGGATACCGAGTGGTGGTTCAACCATTGCGAATCGAACTGGCTGGGCGATGACGTTCCTTACGAAAGCGGGATTAATCGCTAAAGTCGCACCGAGAACTTACCAGGCGACGGAAGCTGGCAAAAAATTTCTAAGTGAACATGCCGGTCCAATTACGGATGCCGATCTGCGAAAGATCCCCGGTTACCGTGAAGCTTGGTC
>JBDSSU010000155.1:0-8990 GCA_039928635.1 Opitutaceae bacterium
ACCCCGCCTACATTCGACCTAACGACCTAACGGAGTAGTGCTACCCGAGCTTCGCCGTTGACGTCATCGCCTCCAATGCGTCGTCCAGCAACTGAACCCGGATGGGTTTGATGAGGTGCACAACGAAACCGGCCGAGTGACTGCGGGCAATGTCCCCCTCCATCCCGTAGCCACTCAGGGCGATCCCTTTCAGGTCATAGCGTTTTCGCAGTTCCGCCATCAGCTCGTAACCATTGCCGTCGGGCAGCCCGATATCGGAGATGACGAAGCTCACTTTGTTTTTTTCCACGGCGCTCCGGGCGTCGGCGACCGACCCCGCGGTAAGCACCCGATACTGCCGCCGCTTGAGCAGATGTTCCAATGCCGCCCGGGTCGGAGCGTGATCTTCGACCAATAACACCGTGAAACGTTCAGCCACGCCATTGACCGGAAAGGGTGCCGTTGAGCGGCCGATCACTGACTCGACCGTGACGCGCGGAGCAAACTCGTTCAACGGCTTGTCGCTTCGGCCGGCCAGCGGCAGTTCCACGGAGAACGTAGAGCCGCGGTGCCGACCGTCACTCACGACCGAGATCTTTCCGGCGTGGAGCTCGATCACCTTCCGCGAAATGGCGAGTCCGAGGCCCAGACCTCCGAATTGATGCGACCCCCCGCTGCCGGCGTGATCTCCCTGGGAAAACGCTTCGAACACCCGCTGAAGTTCCTGGGCCGTCATGCCAATGCCTGTGTCGGAAACGGTCGTAATGAGCGATCCTCCATCGGGCGAAAGGTGGGCCGCGATGGTGATCGCGCCTTCCTCCGGAGTGAATTTCACGGCGTTCTTCAACACGTTCCAGTAAACCTGCTGCAGCCGCACCGGATCGCCCCAGACCCTCGGATGACCGGTGGCGAGATCGATGGTCAGCTTGATTTTTTTCGCATCGAGATCGGCCTGCACGGTCACCAGCGCATCCCGCACGATCGCGTGGGCATCCACCGGCCGCAGTTCGAGCGTCAACTTGCCCCTCGTGATCCGCGTCAGGTCGAGCAGGTCGTCGATCAGGCGCGCCTCAAGTTCCACGTTTTTGCGGATCGTTTCAAAATCGGCCCGCACGGCGGTCGGCAACTCCTGGTTCTCCGCCGCGTCACTCGCCAGCAGCAGAACCGGACTCAAAGGTGTGCGCAATTCGTGCGACAACGCCGCGAGGAAATCATCCTTCGCCCGCGAAGCCGCCACTGCTTCGTCGCGCGCGCGTTCCAGTTCTTTTTCCGACTGCCGGCGTTCGGTGGTGTCGGTGAGCACCGACACAAACCCCAGCACCGTTCCGTCGCGGGCCCTTTCCGGCTCGTAAACGAAGTGCACGGAGCGCCGGCCAAGCACGGGATACGGAAGCTCGAGCTCAAATTCCTGATGTTCCCCCCTCAGGGCGGCTTCGATTCGCGAACGCGTCAGTTGATACGGCTCCGCACCGATGATCTCGGAAATGTGCCGGCCAATGACCTGGTGTGGTTCCCGTCCATAGCGCTGCGCATAGGAGCGGTTCACGAATTTGAAACGATGCGATTGGTCGAGCTGGCAGAGAAACACCGGCGCTTGATCCGTCACGAGCCGCATCTGGAGTTCGCTCAAGCGCACCGCCTCTTCCGCCTCCTTGTGTTCCGTGATGTCGATACAGCAGCCGATTAACCCGATGAATTCGGGTCCCTGATAGCGGGGCACTCCGGTGCTCAGCATCCAGCGATAATTTCCGTCCGCACGACGCAGCCGGTACTCCACCCGGAATTCTTCCCGCCGCTCGAACGCTTCGTTGTAGGCCCGGACATAAGCGGGCGCGTCCTCGGGGTGGAGATGTTCCTTCCATCCCTCCCCGAGTTCGTTCGCCAGCGGCGCGCCGACGTGCTGCAGCCAGTGTTTGTTGAACCAGGTGCGCTGCCGATCCGCCGCGACGAGCCAGATCAACACGGGAGCCGTGTCGGCGACCACGCGAAAACGTTCCTCACTCTCGGCGATCGCCGCATGGTTCAGCTGGATCTGCTGCAACATCGAGTTGAACGCCTCGGTGAGGAAACCAAGCTCATCGTCACTCGTCTTCGTGGCGCGCACAGAATAGTCCTTGCGCTCCGAAACCACCCGCGCGGTGCCCGCCAGCTCGAGAATCGGTTCCGAAATCTGCCGTTGAAAGAAGTTGGACAGGACGAGAGCGAGCACACTGGAGCCGATCAGAACTCCCAGCAGGACCAAACCATACACCCGCAGACGCAGATACATGCCGCCGAGATCGGTCTTGAGATAGAGCGTCCCCGTCCGCGCACCGCCTTCGATCACGGGCTTAAACAAAGTGAGTTCGCGCACGGCGAACTTTGAACCATCGGGACCAGGCGTGGCCGGGAATTCTTCCCGCGGAACCTGTTGCGGATAGGTGACGTAAAGTTTCCCGGTTTTATCATACAGCGCCGCGCCGGTGATTTCCGGCTCCGCTCGAACTCCCGCCACGATTTCGCGCGCGAGCTTCGCATCATCGTACATCAAGGCCGCGGTGCTGTTGTCCGCAATGATGTCCCCGATCGTCTCCAGCGAACGCTGCGTGCGGTGCTTGAAACTGCGCGTCTCAAAGCTCAACAGGACGAGAAAGCTCACGAGCAACACCACGAAGCTCGTGAGAAAAATAAAGCCCGCCACCTTCCGCTTGATGGGAAGATTATTCAGCGACATCGCGTTCATCGCCCAGCGACCCCCACCACCTCGGCCACTCGCAACAGTTTCGCGCTCACGATCAAGCCACTGGTTTTAAGCTCCTCGAGATTGATCCTCAGCTGAATTTTCCCCGCCGTATCCTTCATCAGCCGGATCATCCCTCCACGCAGCCCAAATCCTTCGAAGTCACCCACCGTGAGAATCGGACGCCCGCGGACCACCCGCAAAATCCGCGGAAGATTAGCCGCCTCGCTCGCGCCCACGAAAAGGATCTGGCAGTTCCGCGCCGCTTCCACGTTTCGGAAGCGCTCCACCGTGATCGATCGTCCCGCCCACGTTTCGTGACGGACAATCTCGTCGATCACCGGGCCAAACGGATCATTCCCCAGAACCCCAATGACGACCGGTGTGTCGGGCTGAGCGAAAGCGTCGGCCGGCCACTCGACAAAACGCGTGAAGTTGAACAGCAGGGCGGCCTTGACGTCGTACTCCCGCGACGCCTGGGCCAGCGCCCGGCTGGGCAGCACGGCAAAGGCACATCCGGCGAGCATCACCGCCGCCACGGTGCGAGCGCGCCAACGAGCGGTCACCCGCCCCAGGTGGCGTCCCGCCGACCGGCCCCGCGTTGGGACCGTCCCCACTCTCTTGCCGAGAAGCTCCACCCACCCGTTCATGGAAATCGATAGGTCAAGCGGAGATATCCCCCGCGCTGGATTTCATTCGCGGGATTAAATTCAGGGTGACTCGGTTCGAGCAAGTTCTGCCCGACGATTGAAATCTCCCAGTTTGGCGCCGGCCGGAAAGCAAGCCGAAGATCCATCGTGAAATACGCTGGCACGGCGGGATTCGGCAGTGCGGCCACATGCCGCGCCGTCAGATCAATTTGCACCCCGTGATTAAACATGAAGCTGGAACGAAAACTCCCCTGCCACGCCGGGTCGTTTCCTTCGATTGAACCTCCGGTCGAATCCCGGCTGCCCGCGCGCAAACGCAGATGTTGCTCGAGATGACTCACACTGCCGCTCATTTGCCAGCGATCCGCCGGCTGAACCGTCACCGTGGCTTCCGCACCATACGTGCTGCCATCGCGTTCGTTCATCACGAGCAGCGGAAAGACCGTCACCGCGCTTGGCTCGAGCGTGCGGAGGTCGGTGTAGTCGTTGTAGAACGTGGCGACATCAAAGAACCAGCGGGGCCTCGGGCGGAAACGATAACCCAGCTCATACACCCGGACCTTCTCCGACTTGAAAGTGGGGGAACCCGCAATGAGCACGAACCCGTTGGACGGATTGGGCAGGAATCGAGCCTCGGTGTCCGAGCGGGTGGGCGCACGCACGGCGCGGGAAACGGCGGCCCAGACGAACTGACGCGGATCCGGCGTCCAGGAAAGTCGGATGCTCGGTTGCACCTCCCACCCCGAATAGTCGTTGCGCTCGGCGAGGGCACCGAACGTCAGGGCGAGCTTGTCCGGAAGCAGCGCGATCTGGTCTTGCGCAAAGAATCGCGTCAGATCCAACGAGCGGCTGCGCGGGGAGAAAATAAAAGTGCGCCCACCCTGTCCCGTTTCGTCCCGGGAAGTTCGATAGCCACCGCCCACGACGAACGAATGCCGGTCGCCTGCTTTGAAGCGGTGCTGCACATCCAAGTCGTAGGTCGAACGCTTCTCTTGAAACTGCAGCGGGACATCGCGACGGCCGCGGTCATAGTACGTCTGCACCTGCAACTCGGCGTCGGGCGAAAAGGTGTGCGTCCATCGCCCCAGGAGATTTCCCCCGCTATTTCGCGCATCGGGGCGCCCGTTGATCCCAAAAGTGTTTTCATACAAATCACCTTGGAAGGTCAGCAGGTTTTCGCTCGAAGGGGTGGAATCAATGCGAAACCCGCCTTGCGTTTGCCTCATCCCGTCGCGCGCGGGCTGCCCATTCGCAAAAATCTGCTCATCGCGTTCCTGAAATTTAAAATAGGTCCGGTAGTAAGTGGAGGAGCCCGCTTTCCCGCCATAACGCACCGCTGCCAGGCTGCGCTCTTCGTTGCCGAACGCGCCCACCACCAGACCACCCTGGGTCTCGCGCGCGCTTTTCGTCACAAAGTTGATGACGCCATTCACCGCGTTCGAACCCCAGAGCGCCGCGCCCGGCCCGCGCACGACTTCCACGCGATCGAGGTCTTCCAAGAGGGTGTCCTGAATCTCCCAGAACACGCCGGAGAAAAGCGGGGTGTAAAGGCTGCGGCCGTCCATCATCACCTGAAGCTTGTTCGAGGAACTGCTGCTAAACCCACGGCTGCTGATCGCATAACTGCTGCCGACGTAGCGGGCGACGTTCAACCCGGGCGCCGCGCGCAGCACCTCCGGTAGCCGCGTTGCCCCCGAGTCATGGATCATTTCCTCCGGAATCACGCTGATCGCCGCCGGAGTGGTATTCCATTTCTCCAGCGTCCGCGTAGCCGAGATGACTTTGGTTTGGAGCAGCTCCTCCAAGGTCAGGTTTTTCAGTTCGACCGGCGAGCGCAACGCATCCGCCCTCGCGTCCCAGCCCGCGAAGAAAAAAAACGCCGCCGCCAGCGGAAGACCGATGAGGCGATGAGCGGTGCACGACGGATTATCGTTTTCCATGGAGAGGGCTGGCGGCAGCCGTTGCAGAACCGGTTTCCAGCATGGGTAACGTGAAGAAAAAGCACGATCCTCCCCCGGGCTCGGGCTCGAAACCGCTTTTGCCGCCCTGCAATTCAGCGAGGCGTTGCACAATCGCCAAACCGAATCCGCGAGGGGCGTTAGGGCGGTGGAAAAGATGAAAGGGCTGGAAGAGTGAAGCCCTGTTCCCAACCGGCACCTCACCGGCGTCAATGATCCAGAATCGATTCTCCCCCTCTCGCCGGGTCCAGCCCACTTCGATGCGGGGCTGCGGTCCGGCGTGCTGCAGGGAATTGGCTAAAAGCGCATGCCACATCACCTCCACCCAGCCTTGATCGCCTTCGACGTCGGGCCACGCCGCCGAATGTTTGATGGAGGCACCCACCGACGCTGCTTCGCGTTCAACGCGTTGGAATGCCGACCAGAAAGCCAGGCCCATGTTAAAGCGTTCCCGACTACTTTGTCCGCCTGATGCCTTTGCCAGCACACTGAGTTGTCGGATCAACTTGGTCAGCCCCTCGGACGATTCGATCACGGGATCGAGCATCTCCACGCGCCCGGGATTTTCTTCCGCCAAGACCTCTTTCAAAACCTCGACGGTCGTCACCACCCCACCCAGTGGCGACCTGAGATCATGCGCCACCCGCGTCCCAATCGCCGACAGGTCTCCGCGATAGCGTGCGTTGTCCCGGCGCAACTGATGCATCGCCATCGCCAGTCGCAGCGAACGCGCGATCGTTCGCGGCTCTTCATCAGCGCGCAAAACCGACACCACCTCCTCCGAACCGGCGACCTCGCCGAAAGCGACCACCGCCCACCGGGGAAGGCCGAACGCATCCACCGCATTCACGGCTGAGTTCAATTCCGCCCCGCCCGGTCGCAGCAAGGCCAGCAAGGCGAGGGTATTTTCCGCAGTGAGTTGCGTGGCTTCCTCCACCGTGGCCACCGTCCGCGCGTCCGCCCCCGGGTAGGCGATCTCCATGGCTCCGATCACCGCCGGCCGGAATTCCGGCGCGTCTCCCATCATCAGGCACAGCGGGCTGGGCGATGAAGGAGGAGAACTCATCGGGGAAACAGGACGCATTGGGATCAGGAGGGGCATAGGCAATTCTTTTTCCGAGTCGATCGCCCACCAAGGGGGAAAGGCGAAGTCCGTGGACTTCAACCGAAAGCCAATACGTTGCCCGCCTCGATGATCCAAGGAGTGGGAGGACTCCCGTAACCAAAGCAGCAGAGTTTGAAGCCAGCCGGAGAGAAGCGCAGACGAGTGAACTGACCAGCGATCTGCAACTTGGTGCGCACCTTGTCGCAAAACCTCTGAAGGTCGGTCTTCCCGGCGGGCAGGCGCGATTTCCGTACGGAACTGCGCCTGGAAAATCCAGTCCATTGCCGAAGATGAGATGAACACCTCGTTCGTCCATCGACTCCCATGAAAATCTCCACTCTCCGACGCGGTGCCACGACCTCCATCCTCGTCCTCGCCGCCGGGCTGGCCCCTTTCACCGCTTCCGCGAAAAACAGCCGCTCGCGGCCACCGCAGCTGATTTCAATGTTCGCACGAGATGGCGCCGCGCAGGAAATCACGACGGAAGCGCTCTCCGCCACGCCCGATGCCTGGCAAAATATCCAGTATCATTCCTACGAGAAGCGGCAGGAGTTCACCGCGGTGTTCGCCCGCATGGTCGCGAAACTGGATGGGGATATTGTGGCTCTGAACGAGAAGCGGGCCACGATGAAGAACGATGCGCGGGATTGGGACTTTGCGATGAAGGAACTGAACAATGCTCGCGCAAACGTGCAGTCAAAGGTGACCGATCTGAGCAAGGCGAACACGGCGGAGATTTGGACGGATGCGCGGGACAAGTTGGGCGTCGCATGGGATCGCGCGCAGTCCGCCGTCGAAGCCGTTCGCAAAAGCACCACGTCGTAAGCCGCAGTCGTTGACCCGGAGGGTTATCGGTCAGGGTGAGATGAACGCTTGATCCTCCTCTCGCTCCGTGGAAAAAAATACCGTCATCGCCCGAGCGGGAGCAGAAATCGGCACGGCCGAGAAATTGCTCCCTGCCGCAGAAGCCCAGGCCGGCCGAGAAGAACAACGCGAGCCGGGCAGCGCCGAAAAGGACGCCCATTCACTATGAGCACGGATTCCAACAATCCTTTTTTCAGCAACGAACAAATCGCCGGCCGCGCTCGGGAACTCTGGGTAAAGGCCGGATGTCCCGCGGATCGCGATCTTGAATTCTGGCTCGCCGCGGAAACTGAACTTCGGAAAGAACGCCGTCCCCCTTCCCGGCCGCCTTTTCCGGAGCGTACTCCCCGCACCCGCACGCCCTCGCGTCGCCGACGTTAGCCGGCGCTGCGCCGTCGGCTGAGGTGCATCCGGGTCCAACGCTCCGATCGAAAATTTATGTCTACTCGTCTTCCCGACTCCCCCGCCGAAAAGCTCAAAACGTGGATCAGCGATATCCGCGTGGCCATGTTCACCACGGTGGCCGCTAATGGCGCACTGCACACGCGGCCCATGGCGACCCAGGAATCTTCGTCGATCGACGAGATCTGGTTCTTCACTTCGAGCCACAATCTCCTCACGGAGGAAATCGATCACATCCCCCAAGTCGGATTAAGTTACTCGGACCCGGTGCGGAAACGCTACGTCTCGATCTCGGGATCCGCGCGAATCCTGCGGGATGAAGCCAAGGCTCGCGAACGGTGGACGCCCGGGGTCGGCGCCTGGTTTCCGAAAGGCCCCGCCGATCCGGAGCTGCGACTCATCTGTGTGACGGCACAAAAAGCGGAGTATTGGGACGCAACGGTGCAACGCATGAGCCCGATTTTCGAAAGGGCAAAAGCTGCGCTGGGCGGCGAATCTCACCCGCCTGCCGGGGATCATGGTACGCTCGATCTGAAACCTTGAGGGTCTTGGCAGGGCGCGACGCTCCTCGCCCCGCGGCGGCAATGCCACCGCCAACGCGTGAGGGGCTCGGGATATTCAAAGCCGGTGCCAGCCGCGGGTGACGCGAGCGCAGCGCAACCAAGTACGCGGCACATCTCTCGCTTGCCCACGCTCAACTGCCTGCCCAACGTGGCGCTTTGGACATGGCATTTCCTCAACTCCCGGCGGTTCTCGCGCAGCGAAATCTACGCGCGGCGGATCTCGAAAGTAATCCTCTCGCCGCCCATCTGCTGGTCTACGCGTGGATGTTTCTCGCCCGCACGGGCGACAATCGGATTCTCGATCTTTTTCGCCAGGGGCTGCTGAAAGGCACCGTCACCGGTGGCCAGGGCAACGAAGGTCTCATCATTCCCCTCGCCCTGCTCGCGGACAAGGCGACGGATGTCGTGTCGTTCACCCACCGCGGTTTCGGCGGACATCTGATTTGGAGCGGTCACTTCTGTGACCACCTCAACCAGTATTTCGCGAACGCCGGCAGCCCCACCAAGGCGCGCGAAGGCAACATCCATCACGGCGATCCGGCCAACCGCTCGCTGCCCATGATCAGCCATCTCGGCGCGATGCTCGGACCCGTGCTGGGGATGACCGATTCGCAACGGCGATTTGGAAAACCAGCCGTCGGTCTGGCGTTTTTCGGAGACGGCGCTTCAAGCACGGGTGACGTGCATGAGTCGATGAACCTGGCGTCGCTCCTCTCCCTGCCGATCGTTTTTATCATCGAGAACAACCGG
>JBDSSU010000156.1:0-2763 GCA_039928635.1 Opitutaceae bacterium
GCAAGGTGCTTGTCGGCAAAATCAAGTTCCTCGAGGGAGAAAGCGTTTCACTGCCACCGAGCGCAATCGATCGGGCGACGAAGCTAGAAACGGAGGGGAAGACGGTTTTGTTCGTCGCGATCGACGGCCGCCTCGCCGGATTGTTGGCCGTTGCCGATCCGATCAAGGAAACTTCGCGAGAAGCCGTCACCGCGCTTCATGAACTCGGCATCAAGCTCGTGATGGCGACCGGCGACAATCGCCGAACGGCGGAATATGTCGCGAAGCAGCTTGGGCTCGACCGCTTCGAGGCGGAGGTCGAGCCCGCGGACAAGATTCGCTTGGTGGAGTCGCTGAAGACCGGCCGGAAGCACGTGGCGATGGCGGGAGATGGGGTGAATGACGCGCCCGCACTCGCTGCTGCCGATGTCGGCATCGCCATGGGGACGGGAACCGATGTCGCGATGGAAAGCGCCGGCGTGACGCTCGTGAAAGGCGATTTGCGCGGAATCGCGAAGGCGATTCATCTCTCCCGCGCGACGATGAAGAACATCCGTCAAAATCTGTTCTTTGCCTTCTTCTACAATGTGCTCGGCGTGCCGATCGCCGCGGGAATCCTCTATCCTTTCTTCGGACTGCTGCTCAGTCCGATCATCGCGGGTGCGGCGATGAGCCTCAGCTCAGTAAGCGTGATCACGAATGCGCTTCGACTGCGCAAGGCGCGGCTTTGACCGGAACGAGCGGACCGCGGGAATCACTCGCACTCGCAATTTTCCAAGCACGGACAATCGCCGCAAAACTCGATCAGTTTCGTCCGCAGTTCTGCGCGGGCGCGATGGAGACTCACACTCGCGTTGTTGGGCGTGATGCGGAGCGCAGCCGCGGCTTGTGCAACCGATTCGCCCTGCAGTTCGACGCGACGCAGGAGTTCGGCGTGAACGGGCTTGAGGGTTGGCAGCAACTTTTCGAAGCAGGCGCAAAGCTGGCGCTCGGCGTCTTTGTCTTCCGCGAGAGCGATCGTGTCTGAGGCCCAGGCATCGTCGCGGCGATTTGCTGCCGTCCGGCTCCGCACATGGTCGACGATCACATTCCGTAACACGCGATAGAACCACGAGACGGCTTTTTCTCCGTCCTTGATTTCGTTGCCATGCCCCAACGCCTTCAGGAGTCCGTTCTGGAGTAGATCTTCCGCGTCGGCTTCGTTACCCACGCGCGACGTCAGGAAAGCTTTGAAGGCGCCCCGCTGCGCGAGCAGCGTCGCGGTGACGCTTGATGGATCTGGCTGGGGCATGAAGCGACCATCGCGAAATTCGAAGAGACGTAAAGTAAGCCTTGGCGGCTAGCGAGAGCCGCGCTCATGGCAGATCGCGCACGGCGGCAAATTTCCGCGGCATGATCTGTTTTTCGGAGTGAGGTTCTTCTGCTTTCGCGTGCATCACGCAGAGCGACCGCGATGGCGTGGAACAAGGGAGAACCGGGGTTGGAATCAAGGTGCGAATCCGCCGCGCGGTATTACTTGCCGGCGGCAACCGCTTACCGCCGGCACGCCGCGGACAAGGGCTGGATCGGGCAAAACATCGGGAACTGGCGACACCCACTCGAACAAAACTGGTCACAACTCGGGTCTAATCCCTTGAAAAATGAAACCCATGACGATCAACAAGTGCGCGAATTCGACGTTCGCCTTCCGGGCATCGATGCGGGCTCCATACGGGTGGAGCTTTGCGCGGATTCACGCGACGGCAGCGAAACCGTGGGGCAGGAGATGAGGGGACTTCGTGATCTGGAGGGCGCGCCCGCAGGTGTTTACTGCGCGACGGCGTCGGCGTCACAGCCGGCGAGCGACTTCACCGTGCGCCTGGGCCCGCGCCTTGACGGGGTTTCGGCGCCGCTGGAGGGGGGGGCAAGTCCTGGGGCAGCGTTGAATTTTCAGCCGGCAAGGGATGGCGGACGACCCTATCAGCGTACTTTGCCGAGGCGGAAAAACCGTGGGCGCGCCCCTGGTGCGGGACCTCGTGCAGACTTTCTCATCCGCCAAATTCAACCAGGTGCCGCGGCCTCTCCGGCGCCGGGGCGCAGTGGCGTCTCGGCGTCCTCCCCATTGATTCGATTTCGGAGACTGAAACGATGATGCCCCCTTTTTCTCCCCGGATTTCGGAGTGGCTGGCCGGAAGATCCGGGCGGCATCCACCGATGGGAGCCGCGCCATTGCGCGCCGAGCTTTTCTCCCAAGAGCAACTGGCAAGGCACGCGAAAGCTCTGGCGGAAAGTCATCGGGTGGTCGCTCGTCGCGGATCCAACCAGCTCCTGGTCCGGCTCGATCACAATGAATCCATTCTCCGGTCCTTCAACCGTGCGACCCTGGCGGTAGCTGGGCCCCGGCGGGTGACTCCCGCAGCCGAATGGCTGCTCGACAACTTCTACCTGGTCGAGGAACAGATCCAGACCGCCCGACGCCATCTGCCCAAGGGCTACAGCGAGGAACTTCCCTGCCTTCTGGATGGCCCATCGGCCGGCCTGCCGCGCGTCTATGATCTCGTGCTCGAATATATTTCGCACGTGGACGCACAGATCGACGGAGCCCCGCTCCACGCCTTCGTTTCCGCCTACCAGTCGGCCGTCCCTTTGAAACTGGGTGAACTGTGGGCCATTCCCATCATGCTGCGCCTCGGTTTGATCGAGAACCTGCAGCGCGTGACCAGCTTTTTGGCCAACGCGCGCGCCGACCGGGATCTCGCCGACACATGGGTCGATCGCCTGCAAGGCGTCGCGGAGCAGAACCCA
>JBDSSU010000157.1:0-17536 GCA_039928635.1 Opitutaceae bacterium
AGCCGATGTGCGACCACCAGAAGCCGTGCACGTGCGGGGAGTGGGCGTCCTCCGTCTCATCCGAGTGTTGGTGGTGGTGCCGGTGGTGATAGGCCCACCAGAGAGACCCTCGTTGGACCGCAGTCCCAGCGAACGCAGCGAGGAGGAACTGGCCGAGTCGCGAAGTGCTGTAGGTCTTGTGCGAGAAATACCGGTGATGCACGCCGGTCACGGCGAACATGCGGATGAAGTAAAGTGCGACGGCCGTCCAAACCGCGAAGCTGCTCGCGCCGGTCCAGAGGACGGCCGCGCACCCCAGATGAAGAACCACAAAGGGGATGACGCGCACCCAGTCCACGCGGTCGGGTTCAGCGCGCAGGTTTTCCGCAGCGCCGGCGGGGAGGTGATCCGCGTCGAACCACTGGATCAGGCCCGCGAAGGGGCGAACTAAACGACGCGTCAAAGGTGATTTGGTGGCAACGGGCATAGAGGATTCGAGCAACGGATAAGTCGTTTCTGCGCGGGCAACTGAGTGTGGGAGGAAAATGCCGCTCTGGTTTCCAACGTTACGTCTTGGAGACGGTCTCGGATGCCTCTTGACGGTCCGGCACGGCAACTGCTCCCTGCGCGTGCGGCCCGAGTGCCGTTTGCTTTCGAAGGACACCCAGAAGTTCTTTGATTTTGCCCGTGCCGGAGAGCGAGAGCCAGCGGGTCTCTAAAAGTTTCGGGTGGCGCGTGGGCGAGTTTCGCGCCGACCGATGGTTGCCCCAAAACGGATCCTTTGGAGGTGCAGTTCCGCTGTGCTTCCAAACCACCCGGAGGCCGGCCCCGTTAACGCGGCGGCGGGCGCGAGGGTGTGTTCAACCAAGTCAGTAGAAAACAAAACTCTCCGCCTTATCCGCGGAGTTTAATACCATGAAAGAAGTCAAGAAACTCGCCCTCCTGTTCAGTCTAGGTGCGCTCCTGCCCTTCGCCGCTGCGGCGAAGAGCGTGGAGAGTGCCTATATCGATGCCTGCGCCAAAGGCCCAGGTGTCCCGGTGCCAGTCGCTGTGGTCACTCCCAGCGTCCCCTCGGGATACGTCGGCTCTAGCGTGGAACTGGAGTTCATCGTGGACATCACGGGTAAACCCACCGAGGTCAGCGTGAAGTCCTCTCCGGACAGCACGGTGGCCGCCGCCGTGGTGGATGCCGTGAAGCAGTGGCGGTTCACGCCAGCCATGGCCAACGGAGTACCGGTGGCGACGAAAGTCGCGCTTCCGGTCAAGTTCGTTGACCAGACGCTGACGGGAACCCGTTATGCCCTGAACTAAGTAAACAAAACTGGGGCGCCTTCCTTCACGGGGAGGCGCCCCTTTCCACTTTCGAGGTGATTGCGTCGAGGGCGGGGGGACTATCCGGCCGTCTCTTGCGATGCCTAGGCAGTCCAGAGGCTTGTTCCTTGGTTTACTCCGGAGGCCGACGAACCCCAGGCACGTCCGAATCGGACGCGACGAGCGCAACGAGAAGTAGTAGAACAATGGCAACAGGGAGCATGGCTTGGTGTAGGTCGGAGCGGATGGTAAGGCCGCGGAGGTGGTGTTGTGGCAGGTCAGCAGTGATACTGCTGAAAAGGTGAAAAGGTTTCATCTAATCGTGGACGGACCGGGGAAAGCGAGTGGGTTTCCGGAAATAACCCGCAGCTGAGCGGGGTATTACGATTCCGGGGACCAGCCTGTAAGATTTTCTACCAACGGCTGGGGCCACCCGGCTTCACCGGTGTGAGCGACGCCGGCTTCCTTGCAAAAACCTTGGAATCACTTCTTTCCGTCCAGCCGCCGCAGAGTCACATCCCCGTTCATACTCGCGGCTTGGATCTCCACCCCGCCTTCGTTCAGGGTCCCGGTGACGATTTTACCTCCGGTCATCGGCGGAAGCGCCGGCCGGGGAGCCATCGGAGCGCGGGGTAAGGAACCGTCGGCTTTTCCTTCCTGGAGTGCCTCCCGGGCAGCGTCGGTCGCTTCTCGAATTGCGTTCGCGGCCTCATGGACGGCGTCGACGCCGGCTCGAACGGCAACCTTCACCGCCGTCTGAATCTCAGTCCGAGTTTCCGAGTCATTGGAATTTCGGGCGATCCTCGGGGCTGGTTTGCTGTTACGGCCCGTTGATTCCGTTTTGGTGATAAGTGCTTTTTCGTCGAAATCGGTGAGGATCGCTCCGTTCTGGGAGCGCAAGCGCACATTGGCTTTCGTGTCGGCCGGGATGCGCAGCACAATCTCGCCGTTCATCGAGGTAAACGAGAGCGGCTTCCCTGGGTTTACCTCCCGCATCTCCGCAGTAATTTCCCCGTTCATCGTCTCCACCAGCACACCGCCAACAACGCCTTCGAGGCTGATGCGGCCGTTCATGTTTTTAATTTCGAGGTCTCCGCTCACGTCAACACAGCTGATTTCTCCTCCCCAGGAATTGGAAATAACGAGTGAGGTGCTGCGCGGCACGGTGATGTTGAGATCGGAGATGGTTCGGACGCCGTCACCGGTGGCGTCGAGCATGATGACATTGTCTTTCTCGGTGAGGCTGAACGTCGAGGATCCGGAAAGTTCACGCAGGCCATCTTTCCGCGCCGCGGAGCGCACCGGTTTGCTTTCCGATTTAACAGTGGTGGCCGCGGTTTCGATTCCGCGAATCCGGAGGTCGCCGCGCGCGAGGGATACTTTGAGAATACCCGGCTTGGCCGGGTCGGAGAATTTGATTTCGGAGGTGACTTCGTTGGCCCCGAACATCGGCGGGAGGCTGGTGATCGCGGCGAGGGCGACGAGACGGAGGAGCGAGAAGGCGTTTTTCATAAAGGTTGGTTGGTTGGCTCCCGGCCGGCGCCCAATCTTGGACGTCGGAGGAGCGGAAATCCGGTTAAAGTTGATTGAGGGCACGCATGGCGGCGGCGCGGACATTGCGATCCATGGTGTCACTGCGGGAAATGCGATCGAGTGCGGGCGCGGCGGCGCGGTCACGTGCGGCTGTCAGAAAGTCGATCATCGCCACCTGCACCAACGGGCTTTGCTCTCTTGGCAGCGAGGAGAGCACACCCGCGCGGACGACCTCCAGATCCGCGTGAGGGTAGAGGGCTTCCAAGGCCGTGAGACGGACATTTGCGCTGGGATCAAGCGCGAGCGAACCGATGAGCTCGTTAATGATTCGATCGTTGGGGTTTTCCACCGAGGCGGATGCGAGCACGGTTTTCAGGCGTTCATTGGTGGGGCGCAGGGGTTGCGGCAGCAGCGAGTCGCTGACGAGACGGTTCATCGCTTCGACCTGGCGGCGGAGATCGGCGAGTTCGCGTTGCGAGACACGTTCCCCGGCGGCGAGAGTGGCATCACTGGCCACCACCGTTTCGGCCGGTTTGCGGGTGCCGACGAAATATCCCACCGCCAGCAAGGCGCACGCTGTCGTGATCCGCACCAGCCAGATCCAAGGGAGTCGCCGTGGAGCAACGATCGAGCGAGGGGGCATCACTTCTGAAACTGCGGGGAAATTCCGGCGCGTGGCGCGTTTCTCCGCGTCGATGGCCGCAAGCACCTGAGCCCGGAGGCGGGAGCTGGGAGGAGGAATGGGCATGGCGTCGAGGGCGTCGAGGGTCGAGGCGAACTCATCGAACTCGCGCTGCAACGCGGGGTGCGCCGCCAGAAAGGCGCGCAGTTCGGCGGCCTCCGCGGGAGGCAGTGCTCCGTGGTGATGCTCGATGAAAAGTTCCCGGACGCGTGGTTCGTTCATGAGAGGGGATTTTCCTGGAGGCGAAAATAGATGTCGCGGAGCTGACGGAGCGCCCGGTGAGCCCTGACTTTCGCGGCTCCGACCGAGCACTCGAGCAAGCGGGCGACTTCGACAAACGGAAGCTCGCGAAAGCGGGAAAGCAAAAGCACCTCGCGATCCGCCTGGTCGAGCTGCGCGAGAGCCGTTTTCAGCAGAGCGTGGTCATCGCGGGAAACTTCGTGCTGACCGGCGTGAGGCGATTCGTCCGCGTGTTCAACCAGGTGAAGTGGATCCGTGGCGACGGGTGCGCTCGCGGTTTTGCGGAAGTAGTCAGCCGAACAACGGCGCGCGAGATGGTACATCCACGCGGAAAAGGAACCCGTGTCGCGATACGTGTGGCGATACTTCAAAATGCGTTGAAACACCGTTTGCGTGATATCTTCCGCGGAGGCGCGGTGCCCGGTGAACTTGACCAGATAGCCGAAGAGCTGGCCGTGATGGCGCTCGAACAGTTCGCCCAAGGCGTCCAAGTCGCCGTCCCGCACCGCGAGCATCAGGGCGTGGTCTGAGGAAGATTCAACGGGGACGTCCACGGGTGCGGCTTCAGCCAAGGGACTAACCGCGAATGAAGAGCGAGGCACGTGGATAACTGGGAGCATTTCGATCACAGGCGGGGGGAGGCATGGGTGGTTGGCGAAGTGAACCGACCATGCGGCGAAAGGTTACCGATAAATTCCAGCCCAACTTGCGCAGGGAATTTCCAATTCCGGTAGCCGAACAGCGGAGTTTCCCCTTTGCGTTTGCCGCTTTGAACGGGCCTGCCAAACCTCGCAGCCCATGAGCTTCTCCGCGGTTATCAAGTCCGTCGCCTTCCTCTGCATCCTCTTCGTCATGCTCTACGTCGGCATGAACAACCCAAAGCCGATCGACTTCCATTTCCCGATCGCAGGCACCACGGCGAAGGATCCGATCCACGCTTCGGCGGCCTTGATTTATTTTGGCGTGTTCGCAGTCGGGGTGATCGCCGGGACCATGCTCCACAGCAGCGGCGCCGGAAAAAAGAAAAGCAGCGCGGGTCGCGACAGATAACCCAGCCTTTTTCCGGAGCGGGGCGGGGCGCGGCGGATGATCTCTGTCCCTCAGCTCACCCGAGCTTCTGCGCCCGACGGACGTTGTCGCAGACGATCGCGGCGGCGATCGCGGCATTCAGCGACTCGGCCCGGCCGAACCGCGGGATGGTAACATAGTGTGAGACGCTTTTTTTCACGGCCTCGGATAAACCGTGACCTTCGCTCCCGATGACGAGGACGGCGTCACCAAGACGCGGAAGCGCGTGGGCGGAATCGCCGCTGAGAGCGCATCCAAGCACCGGGACCGTCACGCCGGAAAGAACGGACGCGAGTTCTGCGGTGTGAACTTGCACGCGCGCGAACGAGCCCATGCTCGCGTTGATCACTTTCTGGTGAAAGAGGTCGGCGCAGTCCGGGGAGAGCACGACGCGATCAAGTCCGAACCAGTCGGCTACTCTGAGCAACGTGCCGACATTCCCTGCATCCTGCACGCCATCGAGCGCGAGGGTGAGTCCATGATCGAGTGCGCCGGGTTCGAGGGAGGTGCGGACAATTTTCCCGATGGCAAGAACCGACGACGGCGTCGGGAAATGGCTGGCACGCACCATCTCCTCCTCCGAGATCGCGACAATTGCCTCGGTCGCGCGAAGCGGGTTCTGCGGCGGGGTGGCCGGAACGGGCCGCTCTCCCGGGCGGAATCCCGGCCACGATGGTGTGGCGTAAATTCGCTCAAACGGGAAATTCGCCGCCAACAACTCGGCGACGACTTTTTCGCCTTCGATCACGAAGACCCCCTGTTGCTCGCGAGACTTTTTTTCCCGGAGCGAGCGCAGGCGCTGGATTTCAGCCTTCGTGATCACGGTGGAGGTTCAACTTCGCGAACACGGAGACGGCGACGGGGAAAGAGGAAGCGGCGATTTTCATCGGGAAGGGGAGGGCTCGAAATCCACACCGGCGTCGCCGCAGTGGCAAGGCACGGAATTTCGTTTGAGACCTTCGGATCCGAGCCGGCCGGGAGCTGCGCGGGTTTAGCTTTCCCCGCGTGAAACTATCAGTATCTAGCGAGCATGAAGCGTCTGTTGATTGGACTCCTCGCGATGGCGGCGATTTTTGCCCCGCTTGCTTTCGCGGCGACCGCCGCGAAACCGGCCGCGGCACCCAGCAGTCAATCTCCGGCTGCACCGATCGCAGGAGTGATCTCGACCGTGACCGGGATCGCGATTTCACCGTTGCTCGGGACAGCGGTCTTTGGGGCGTGGCAGTATTTCCGGGCCCACGACGACGCGGCGAAGGCTGCGCTGCCTTGGTTTGCGAAAGTGAAGTTCTGGTTGCCCGCGCTGCTGATCGTCGCGGTGTGCGCGGCGAAAGATGCGTTCGGCGCGGTGGTCCCCCCGGGCTGGAAAAAACCGCTCGATGTGCTGGAGACGATTGAGAACAAGGCAAGTGGTCTGGTCGCGGTGGGGGCGGTCGTCCCGTTTACGCTGGGCGCAATTTCGAAATGGGTTTTTGGAAGTGGTTCGGCGCTCGTCGACCCCATCGCTCTTCCGAGTGGTCTGGCGATGATCCCGATCGGCGCGTTCGATCTTTCATGGCTCCTGAATCTGCTGACGGCGCCCTTCGCGATGGCGATGTTCGCGGTCGTGTGGATGGCTTCTCACTCCATCAATGTCCTCATCCTCCTGAGCCCATGGGGCGCGATCGACGCGGGACTCAAGGCGGCCCGAACCGCTTTGCTGGGGGTACTCACCGTGACTTCCCAGATCAATCCCTGGGCCGGCGCCGGACTCTCGTTGATCGTGGTGCTCGTGGCATGGGCGGTTTCGGGCTGGTCGTTTCGGCTGACTTTTTTCGGCACGGTCTTCTGCTGGGATTGGTTTACCCGCCGGCGCACGCGCTTCGTGCCCAAGGAAAATGACAACTGGATGTTTGCCGGCGGGAGTTTGCCGGGCGTACCGCCGCGGACCTACGGACGCCTGGTCCGCAGCGAAAACGCGTTGGTTTTCAATTACCGGCCGTGGCTCCTCGGTCGTCCGCAAGTGGCGATACTCCCCGCCGGGGCAGCGCAACTTGGCGTTGGCCGCGGGTTGTTTTTTTCCGGAGTAGCCGTGCCGGAACAGCCGACGCTGCTGCTTTTGCCCCCGCGTTACCATGGACACGAGGAGGCTGTTGCCCGCGCGTATGCGATGGGTGCCGGGGTCCATGAGGCGGGCATTCGCAAGGCATGGGGACTTCTCCGGGAATTGTTTGGCGGGGCCGCGGCACAGACTCAGGTCGGATGAATAACATTCGCATCGTGCTCCGGTGGGCGCTGGCGCTTTTCTTCGTCGCCGCGGGGGCCAATCATTTTCGCGATCCCGCGACGTATTTGGGAATGATGCCGCCATGGCTGCCGTGGCCCGAGGTTGCGAATGTCGTGAGTGGAGTGGCCGAAGTGCTCGGTGGCGTCGGCCTGTTGGTCCCTGCGACGAGACGTTTCGCGGGGTGGGGTTTGATCGCGCTGCTGGTCGCGATCTTTCCGGCAAACCTCCATGTCGCTTTGCAGGGGCACATGCCCGGGCATGACTTCTCCCCAGCGGTACTCTGGTGGCGCCTGCCGTTTCAGGCCGGGTTCATCGCCGCGGTTTGGTGGGTCGCGATTTGTGATCGTCGTTCACCTCCTGCTTCGTCAACTAAGCTTTAGGTTTTAGCCCCCCATCCCAACCCCGCCCATGATTTCCTTGCCCGCCCTTCGCCGTGTTTTTCTCTTTCCGTTTTTCGTCGCCGCTGTCGCCGCCGCTTCGATGGCCGCCGTGCCGCCGCCCGTTCCCGGATTTCCGATCGGGCGCTGCGTGTTGACGCAAAACATCTCGTCGCCTGAGGACGCGAAGACGGCGGGCTTCGATTACCTCGAGGTGAATTTACCGGAGATGCTGCCGCTCTCCGACGCGGACTTCTCCAAGGTCGTCACGCGTTTGCGCGGCCTCGGGATTCCGCTCCTCTCCGGCTACGGGTTCATGCCGGCCGATTTGAAACTGGTCGGCCCGTCAATCGATCAGGCCAAGATTGACACGCAGCTCCGCCGCGGTCTCGACCGCGCGCACGCGCTGGGCCTGACCATGGTGGTGCACGGAAATCTGATCGCGGGTGCGCGCAGCGCGCCGGCCGGATTTTCGCCGATGGAAGCGCGGAAGCAGTTCGTCGATTTCTGCCGCCGCGCGGCAAAGGAAGGCGCCGCTCGCGGCATCGTCGTGCTGATCCAGCCAATGGGACCGGGCTCGACCAACCTGATCAACACGGTCGCCGAGGGTCTCGCGCTCGTCGAGGAAGTGAAGAGCCCCAATCTCCAGCTGCTCGTCGATTATTCGACGATGATCGAGGCGAAGGAGGACTTCGCGATTCTCCATCGTGCGGCACCGCACATTCGCCAGATCGAAATTCAGAATCCGAAAGGCCGCATCTATCCCGTGAGCCGCGACGAGTCGGACTACGTTGGGTTTTTCCGCGCCCTCAAAGTCGGCGGCTATCGCGGCGGCTTCAGCGTCCACGGAAAACCGGGCGACTTCTGGGTCAACGCTCCGAAGGCCCTCACGTTGTTGCGCGGTCTCGCCAGCGAGGAACTCGCGGCGGCAAGATGAAACCAAGTCGCTGAGCGCGAAGCGCCGGTGCGTTGTTCGCGCGGTTGCAATCCAGCCGCCGCCCGCGGATCGTCGCGTTCCCATGAATCTTCGCAAAATCGGATGGATCATCGCGGCGGCCTTGCTCGTGCCAGCAGGCCGTGCCGCAGAGCAGAAACCAAACATCATCGTGATTCTCGCGGACGATCTCGGCTACGGGGAGCTCGGAAGCTACGGCCAGAAATTAATCCAGACCCCGGTGCTCGATCGGATGGCGGCGGAAGGGATGCGCTTCACCCAGTTCTACGCCGGGAGCACGGTCTGCGCACCATCGCGCAGCGTGTTGATGACCGGGCTGCACACCGGCCACACGCGCGTCCGCGGCAACGCCGGCGTGGACAATCCGACGGCGCAAACCCTCTTCGCCGGTGACGTCACCTTCGCGCGCGTGCTGCAGCAGGCGGGGTATCGGACCGGCTTGATTGGCAAATGGGGTCTCGGCTTGGTCGATCAGGAGGGAGAGCCGCGGAAACAAGGCTTCGATTCCTATTTCGGTTTTCTCAGTCAGACCCATGCGCACAACAATTATCCGGATCATCTCTGGCGCGACGGGGTGAAGGTGCCGCTGCCCAACGATCTCACGCCCCTCGGCACCGTGGAAGGAACCGGCTACGCGACGAAGCGCCTGGCATACGCGGGAGATCTTTTCGCGCAAGAGGCTCAACGTTTCATTGCCGACAATGCGGCGCGGCCGTTTCTGCTCTATCTTTCCGTGATTGTGCCGCATGCCAACAACGAGCGCGCCCGGGCGCTCGGCGAAGGTCACGAGGTTCCCGATTTCGGGCCCTACGAGAAAAAACCGTGGCCCGACACGTACAAGGCGCACGCGGCGATGATCACGCGGCTCGACCAGCAGATTGGTGAACTCCTGGCTGATTTGAAACGGCGCGGCTTGGACGAGCGGACGATCGTGATGTTCTCGAGCGACAACGGCCCGCATCAGGAAGCGGGCGCGGGTTATGATCCCGGGTTTTTCGAAGTGTGTGGCCCGTTGACCGGGATGAAACGGACGCTGACGGAAGGGGGAATTCGGATTCCGTTTATCGCCCGCTGGCCCGGGCGAATCAAAGCCGGGACGGAATCAAAGCACGTGGGGTATTTCGGCGACTTGATGGCGACGTTCGCGGAACTGGGGGGCGGGACCGCGCCGGCGAAGCTCGACAGTATCAGCTTGGTCCCGACTTTGCTCGGCCGGGGCACGCAGAAGAAGCACGACTATCTCTACTGGGAATTTTATGAGAACGGCGTCAGCCAGGCGGTACTGCTCGACGGCCACTGGAAAGGCCTCCGACTGAAGAGCACCACGGCGCCGGTTCAGCTGTTCGATCTCACCACCGATCTCGGGGAGCAGACCAACTTGGCCGAGAAACGGCCGGAGATCGTGGCACGCATCGCCGCCATCATGAGTTCAGCGCACGTCGATAACGCGCACTGGAAAATTCCCACGCCCTAGTCTGGCGGCCGCCTTCAAACTGGCCTGTCATTCTGAACGCAGTGAAGAATCACGCGTTCGCCGGCGATAAGATGGTCGTGGCCGTGGATTCTTCGCTGCGCTCAGAATGAAAAATCCAAACAGGGGGAGTCTTGAAGCCGTTCCCTGGTGCCGGGGAAACGCTCGCACTCCACCCCGAACTACTTCGTCGCCGCGGGAGTGGCCGGGGGATTCTTGCAGGATTGCCAGGCGAAGAAACGCCACTTGCCGTTTTCCTCGCGCCAGACGGCGAGGATATTCAGGTCGTTGTCCGACCGGGCGCCATTGTTCGTCGCCTTGATCAGAACGTGTGCGGTCATGATCACGACACCGGGGCCGGCGACCTTGAAGTCACGCTGCTTGTAGTCGAAGGATTCATAGACGGTACGCTTGCTGACGAGTGATTCCATGTACGACGCCTTCGTATCGATTTTGCCGTTGGAGTGGGCGTAGTGGAGCTCGTTCGAAAAGATCGCATCGAGACGGGCGCGATCTCCGGATTTGGTGGCAAGGAGACGTTCGTCGTCCGCGGCGCGGGCGGCGGTGATGGCTCGGTCCTCGGCGGCATGAAGTGAGACCAACGCGAGCGTGAGAAACGGCAGCAAACGGAGCAGGGTTTTCATGGGTGGGGCAGAACTCCCGCCGTGATGGAGGGAGCCTTTCGCGCGACTCAAAGAGAGGCGGGAAGGTGACGCAAGCCACCAGCGGGCGATCCAGCCGGGCGCGTTTTTTGTCGCCGCACTTCCGAGCCTGACCACGTTCACGGGGATGTTGATCACGTGCCAGGCGGGTTTCGAAGCACTGCTGGCGCGTGAGATTACTGAAATGCACCGGATGGAAATCGCGGAGCAGGGGCCGGGGTGGGTGCGAAGCAAAGTCGGGGCCTTGAGTGGCACGGGCATTTTACCCGTGTCTGAAAGGTCGGAACACGGGCAGGATGCCCGTGCCACTCAAGGTGACCCAGCATCCGGGCGCGATCGTTCGGACCTCGTCTTCGCTCACCTCACGTTGCGCGACCCGATTGAGCTGCGCGGCGATTCGGTGAACGCGCTTGCACAGCGCGTGGCGGAGTTTTTTCTCACGAGCCTTCAAGGAGAGCGCATTGATGCGATGTGGCCGTGTGTGTTTCAGGGGCCGGCAGAACTCGTGGGCTTGGGACGGCGCATCTCGAGCGTTGAGGCTGCTTTCGGCGAGCTGCTGAAAAAGAAACTTTCGCGCGTCGCAAAACTGGCGGCGTTTGATCTGCCGCGAGGCGTTGGGCGCGTGCGCGGGCTTTTCGTCTTCTTCACTGGCTTCGACCACGTGTTTGTCGCGCGCGAAGCGTTCATGCATGGGCAGCGCCGCATGGCCGACGATGATCTCGCGCCTTCGCGCTCCTATCTGAAAGTGGAAGAAGCCTATATCATTCTCGGACGGGAACCCGTGAGCGGAGAGACCGTCTGCGATCTCGGCGCGGCGCCAGGTGGCTGGAGTTATAGTGCGGCGAAACGCGGAGCACGGGTGGTCGCGGTCGACAACGGTCCGCTCAAAGGCGGCGCACTCGGACACCCGGGCATCGATCATCGCACCGACGACGCGTTCAAGTTCGCGCCGCGCGAGGGAGAAATTTTTGATTGGTTGTTCTGCGACTTGGTCGAAGAACCGCATCATGTGGTGCAACACATCGTGTCGCCGTGGCTCGCGCGCGGTTGGTGCCGGCGATTCGTGATCAACCTGAAGGTCGGCCGCGTCGACGCCATCGCGCTTCTCCGTGAATTGCGCACCCCGGATTCGCCTTTCAACCGCTACGCGCCGGGCGCGCGGATTCGTCATCTCTACCATGATCGCGAGGAGTTCACGGTGGTGGGTGAGATCACCCCGCGTTAGCGACTCAAGAGACCCGGACAAAAACTTCGAGCGGGACCGAGGTTCGCATGAATGCCACAAGATCATCATTGTCTCGGGGAGCAGGCAGCTGACAAAAACACTACGAGGCGTTCTCGAAGTCCGCACCGAGGTTAACTTTGGGCGCAAAAATCTTTTTCGTGACGCGATGTTTGTGGATGATATTTCCCGCTGCTCTCTTGAGAGTTCGTCGATAGCAAAATGCGCGCCCGAACTTCGGAGGCCACGGTCGTTCAAGATGCCGCAAAGATTTCCAGTTGGTTGAGCCACGCAGCAAAATGCGGACAACCGCCTCGCAATCGCTCGATTCCGATTCGAGCCGCTGTGTTCGGCCCGTGTAGGCGCTTACGATATCTTGGAAAGATACTTTCAAGCCGGCAGGAAGGCGCTAACTCGGGCCGCTCGTTAATGTGCTCAGGATTTGGAAATTCTCGCTGGATGGCTTCGATCTGGCGTATTCCGCGAGTATCCTCAACGACCGATGCCAATTCCCTGGGCCCCGTGAAAAGCAGCGCTTCGAACTCATGAAGCGAAAGGTGAATATGCAGGTTGCCGGGATTTCCGAAATGAGCCGCCAATGTCTTTTCGACGTGGACCACGCGTTGTTCAGGGGAGCCTGCAGGCCGTGTCTTCATTCCCGGTACATCCTGCGGCAAACGATAAAAGTCGATCATCGTGGTGAGGAGAGCGCCGCCGGCTCCTCGCAAGAGCAACCGCATCGCCTTTTCGATTTGATCGAAGTGGCTGATGCCACCTTTGAACGACACGCCATCGAAAACGCGCTTCGTGGGAATTATCGTAGGTGTTAAGGCGAACTGCTGTTTCAGCAAATGCGGCGAGAGCACATCCTTGACGAATCGTTCCTCGGTGGGCCCTTCCACGAGAATTAGGCCGCGCTTCATCTAAGGACGGGCTCCCAAGCGGTTCATCTCCCACAGTTCGCCCAGAGAGTATCCCTCCAGCCATCCACTCAGATCCTCTTTGGCCAAATGCTTGAACACGCTCTGTCCGTCCTCGCGATCGACGGTCCAGACATCTTCGTGAGAAAATTGCCCCACCAGCCCGACTGACTGAGTGGCAATGATGACTTGGGTTCGGGTAGCGGCGGAGGTCAGCAAATCGGCTAGAAGTACGATCGCCGCCGGATGGAGGCCCAACTCGGGTTCGTCCAGCAACACTATGGCCGGCAGCTGAGGTTGCATCAAAAGCGTCGCTAGGCAGATGAAGCGAAGCGTGCCATCCGAAAGTGCCGACGCGTTAAAGTAAGCGTCGCTCGCCTTTTCCCTCCATTCGAGGCGGATGCGCTCAGCGTTATTGCGCGAAGGCTCTAATTGGAAGCTTTCAAAAAAAGGAGCGATCTGCCGGATGGTATCTTCGATGTTTCGAAGTGTTTCAGGATGCTTCTGCTTCAGAAAATAGAGGAAGGCTGCCAAATTGGCTGCGTCCGAGCGGAGGAATCGGTTATCGTCCAGCTGGCCGGTTAGTTTGACGGCCGCCGTATTACTGGTGTCGTGGAAATGGTAAACGCGGTAGCTTTCCAAGTCGCGGCGCACATAGGAAGGAACGGGGCTTGTGTCATCGGGCAGTTTGGCTTCAGGGGAATTGCGACCGATCATTGTTCCCGTCCCGCTCTTAAATCGGTTGCGGTCGTGGTAGTAGGTCCACTCCTCACGCACGAACAGCGTGTCCTCATTATTCGGCGCCAGCACCAGTTCGTAGCCGTTCCCAGTGCCTCCCGAGCCAAACGTCAGCCTAACCCGCATTTCCTGGGTTCGTTTTTGACCGAAGTGCAGCAAGGCATCCGCACCGCCGCTTTGTAGAACGTACCCTGCCAAGTTCTTGTTTACGATTTCGCGGAGAAAGCGAAAGGCCTGAACGAGATTCGATTTCCCGGCGCCGTTACCTCCGATGAAGACGTTCAGTTTGCCGAGCTTGAGCGTCTGCTCGCGGATCGACTTAAATCCCTTGATCGTGAGCTCTTCGAGAGTGCGCATCTTTGCGGGTGAGACCGTGGTGGGAAAAAACGAGTTTGGCGAATCTCCGTTTACATCGATTCGGGGGCATCAGCCGTTTCTCTGACGTGGGCGAGGACGCGCTGGATTTTGGCCTCGAAGGCGGAGATCAACCCGCGTACCGCCTCCAGCCGCGTCGCTTCCACCGAGAGTGATCAGTTCGACCTGCTGGGCCGGCTGCGGCAGTTTGCCGACGAGGATGTCGCGGCAGGCGTTGATGCGGCGCTTGGTTTCGGAGGTCAGCACGGGAACTGGCGAGAGTGGCGAGGCCGGGCGGCGCGGGGCAATGCTGGCGTAAGGAGGTCCACGCTTTTGTTTGTTTTGCAAAGGAGGAAGACCAGTCTGCGCCATGCCTCCGTATTCGAAACCCGGCCCAGACTATCGCTCCGCTCCCCGACCGTCGTCCTCTTCGGGCGAATTTATTGCTCCTTCCGGGGTGCGCCCCCGCGGGTCGTCGATGGGGCCGCGCGATCCGAAGCCGCGTCCGGTTGTTCCCCCCGCTGCTGAGGCGGCGAAGGCGATGATGGGGGATGGGGGCGAGGCGCTCCACGGCTCACGGAGCGCGCCGGCGCGGCACGATGAACTGAAACTTTGCGGGCTCGCGGCGGTGAAAGCGCGTTTCGCCCGCGATCCCGGCTCGATCAAGCGGCTCTTCTTCGATCACGCGACCGGGCAGCGCGTCGGAATCATTTGCAAGGTTCTCGCGCAGGAGAAAAAAGTTTACCGACAGGTCGAGTCTGCCGAGCTCGAAAAGATTTCCGGTTCGATTCACCACGGCGGAATCGTCGCGGTGGTTTATGCGCCGCCGATTCGTCTCGCGACCGCCGCCGACGCCGCCCGCTGGGCGAAGAAGGGCGAGACCGTCCTGGTCCTCGATCGCATCGGGAACGCGCACAATCTCGGGGCAATCGCCCGTACGGCCGCGTTTTTCGGCGTGCCGCGGCTGGTGATACCGGACGATCCCACGGCGGCGAAACCTTCGGACGCAGCGCATCGCGTCGCCGAAGGTGGCTTTGAACATCTCGAGGTGTGGCAGACCAAGAGCCTTGCCACATTTGCGCGAGAGTTAGCGGCCGCCGGTTATGAAGTGGTCGGCGCCGCGACCCGTGGTGGCCGTCCCGATGCGCCGCGCGACAAAGAGCGGAAGCCGCTCGCCTTGTTGCTCGGTAACGAAGAGCACGGACTGGCTCCGGAGGTGACAGGCGCGTGCTCGCGACTCGTGACGATCCCAGGAACCGGAAAAATTGAATCGCTCAATGTTTCCGTCGCCGCGGCGGTGCTGATGTGGGAACTGCTGGCCCGCCGCTGAATCTCCGGTCGCTGCTTCGAGGAGCGGATCTCAATAACGGTCCATGACGACCCACATCAGCCAGGTGATGGCGGCGCTGAAGAGGATCATGCCTGAGAAGGCAAAAGCTCCCGGCATGCTTTGCGGTCCCCAGTAGGCGACAGCGATGCCGAAGAAACCGTTTCCAATCAGGAACAGGGTCCAATAGTCGCGCTTGCGACGCGAAGCACGGGGCGGTTGAGGCGCGAGTTCGTTCAGCCCTGCGGCTTTCGCCCGGGCGAGATTATCCCGCAGATGCGCCTGAACATCCTGAGCGGGAGCGGGCGCGGCAGCTCCTGCGGTCGCCGGAGTCGCGTTAACGCGTTTGAACTCCGCTTTCCCGAGTTCGTAGATTTTCCGCGGAGGATCCGGCTCGTCGCGCATGGGGTGGAATGAACCAGCCCAGCTCGTGCGCGTAAAGCCATCGCTCCGCCGCGGGACTCAGAATTTAGCCTTCATCTATCGCGCTGCGGGGTCAGCACACGCCGACCACATCCGATCGATGTCCTAACTCTCCGTGCGCAAAAACCACGTTTGCCAAACCACGACCGCGGTGAACATCGCCACGCCGGCGATCGCGAAAACAAAAATGATGGCCGCACCTTGATCGTGACGGACGTGTGCCGCCAGTTTCCACGCGAGGAATCCGAGAGGTACATCGACGGCGATGAGAGCCAGCCAAAAAGCCCAGATACGCCGTCTCCGCTTCAGGTTTGGCCGCAGCGAAACGTCGTACCAGCTCCCGGCATGATCGCGTTCGAGATTTTGCTGAAGGATCGCGTGAACCTCGTTCGGTCGATTTGCCGGCGAATTCACTCCGGCAAGACGCGGACCCCCGGCGCTCTTAAGCAACTCGCGGACATTGGTGGGCTCGGTGCTTGGTTGAGTCGACTGGGCGTTCGCCCGCTCAAAATCCTCGCGCGTCCTCAAGCCGTAGAATTTTCGCGGCGGATCCGGCTCATCGGGCATGCACGGAATGAATCAACCCTTCTTCATGCCGTAAAGCTATCGCTCCACCTCTGAAAGCAGCTGGAGATGTCCATGTGGGACGGGTGCCCTCATCCGTCATTCGCGGGAAACAAGCAGCGGGGTGGTGGCACCCTGCCTACATCCGGTCAGCACCGCAGCTTTTTGACGCCTCAGTTCGGCGAAGGCTTCGCGACGAGCGCCCGGGTGTCGTTCACCGTGATGCCACCGTCGACGAGCAAAGTCTGTCCGCTGACGTACGCGCTCGCATCGCTCGCGAGGAAAATGAGCGCGCCGCTGAGGTCGTCGATTTTTCCGGGGCGGCGCAACGGGATGCGATCACTCAGATATTTTACCCAGTCCGCGTTCTCATAGAGGACGGCGTTCTGGCTGGTTTTGAACCAGCCCGGAGCGAGACAGTTCACCGTGACGCCGTGCGGTCCCCAATCCGCAGCTAGACTCATCGTGAGTTGTTTGATGCCGCCGCGGCTGGCGCCGTAGGGCGCGAGTCCCGCGTAGCCGGCGACCGATGTCACCGATCCGATGTTGATGATGCGACCTTTCTTCGCCGCGACCATGTGGCGGCCGACGGCTTGCGCGACGAAGAACGGCCCACGGAGATTCGTATCGAGGATCGTGTTCCAGTCTTCCCACGCGACATCGAGAGCGGGTTTGCGAATGTTGCAGCCGGCGTTGTTCACGAGGATGTCGATCCGCCCGAAATGTTCCAGCACCCCGGCGACCGTTGCCTGGATGCTGGCGTGGTCGCGGACGTCGAGGACGATCGGGAACGCGCGGCGGCCGAGCGCGGTGATCGCGCGGACCGTGTCATTCAACGAATCGAGCGTGCGGCTCGTGATGGCGACGTCCGCGCCGCTCTGGGCGAGCGTGATCGCGAAATGTTTTCCGAGGCCGCGGCTCGCGCCGGTGACGAGGGCGATTTTGCCGGTGAGGTCGAACAAGCCGGGGGCGGAAGTGCTCATGGGGTGAGGATAACTTTCATGAATTTGCCGCCGTCTTTCGCGCTGAGTTTTTCGAACCACTGAGCGCCTTCCTCGAGCGGAGCCACGGCGCTGATCATCGGTTCAACGCGGATGACCCCGCGCGAAATCAGGTCGAGGCACAGCGGATATTCGCCGGACGAGGCGCAGCTGCCATGCAGCGTGATCTCGCGGTTGACGATGATCTGGAGGGGAAATTCGACCTTGGGGGCGAGGTTGCCCACGAGCACCAGCGAACCGCCCCGGCGAAGCGTCGTGATCGCGAGGTTGAAAGTCGGGGAAACTCCCACCACCTCGAACGCGTGATCGGCGCCGCGGCCGCCGGTGAGGCGCGCGACTTCGGCGGCGACGTCGACGGTGTCGGACTTGATCGTATCGGTCGCGCCGAGTTCAAGGGCGAGCTTCAGCCGGTTTTCGGCGAGGTCGACGGCGATGATGCGTTTCGC
>JBDSSU010000158.1:0-2669 GCA_039928635.1 Opitutaceae bacterium
ATCCACTCGTCCAATCTCTGCACCGAGATCACGCTCAACACGTCGAAGGACGAAACCGCCGTCTGCAATCTCGGCTCGATCATCCTCGAGACGCACCTCCTCCCCTCCGGCGAGATCGACCACCAGAAGCTGCGCGACACCATTCGCACCGCCGTCCGTGCGCTCGACAACGTGATCGACATTAACTTCTACCCGACCCCGTCCGCCAAGACCTCGAACCTGCGCCACCGCCCCATCGGCCTCGGCGTGATGGGTCTCGCGCACGCGCTCTACCTTCGCGGCCACGCCTTCGCGTCGCCCGAGGCCGTCGAGTTCAACGACGAGGCCATGGAGGCGATCGCGTTCTACGCCTACGAGGCCAGCTCCGATCTCGCCGGCGAGCGCGGCGCCTACTCGACCTTCAAAGGCTCGAAGTGGGATCGCGGCCTCCTCCCGCAGGACACCGTTGACCTCCTCGAACAGGAACGCGGCGTGCAAGTCGAAGTACCTAGGGGCGGCAAACTCGATTGGACGCCCCTCCGGGCAAAAATCGCCAAGCAGGGCATGCGCAACAGCAACGTCCTCGCCATCGCACCCACCGCGACGATCTCGAACATCACCGCGACGAGCCCGTGCATCGAGCCGACGTATAAGAACCTCTTCGTTAAATCGAATCTCTCCGGCGAGTTCATCGTGCTGAATCCGTTCCTCGTGAAGGATCTGAAAGCGCGCGGACTCTGGAACCAGGAGATGATCGACAACCTGAAGTACTTCGACGGCGAGCTGAAGGACATCGCTTCGGTGCCCGCGGACCTGAAGGCAAAATACCTCACGGCCTTCGACATCGACTTCAAGTGGATCATCGACGCCGCCGCCCGCCGCCAGAAGTGGATCGACCAGTCGCAGAGCGTGAACCTCTGGATCAAGACGCCCGACCTAAAAACCCTGAGCCACATGTACCGCCAAGCCTGGCACGTCGGCCTCAAGACCACGTACTACCTCCGCAGCCTCGGCGCCTCGAACATCGAGAAAGCGACCGTCGGCGTGAAAAAAGAAATGCGCGGCGCCGTGAACGAAGGCAGCAGCGGAGGCCAAAACAGCGGCGACGCCGGCGGCAGCCATGCCGCCTCGCCCAAGAAGGAGTATTCCGAAGCCGAAAAAACCGCCTGTTCCATCGAAGCCATGCGAAACGGCGGCGAGTGCGAAGCCTGCCAGTGAGGGAGGGCGCGTTGTCCCTAACGCGCCGTTCCCCTCATGCCGACCTTCCTGCGCATCCGCGGCTATCGTTTCTACGCGTATGCGCTGGAGGGCAACGAACCCGCTCACGTCCATATCGAACACGGCTCAGGCTCGATGAAAGTTTGGCTGACCGACGTTTCTATCGCTTCAAGCGAAGGGTTGAAGCCAGCGGAAATCCGTGCTGCTTTGCAGCTCACCCGTGAACACCGCACGATTCTTTTGAAGGCATGGCATGAATGGGAAAAACGTAAAAGTTAAGTCTGTCAGCACGGACGAGAATCAGCTGACCCTCTGGCTCGACGACGGCCGCGTCGTGAGCGCGCCCCTGTCGTGGTATCCCTCGCTGGTCGAAGCGTCCCCGGCTGAGCGGAAGATTTGGCGATCAAGCGGTGCTGGACACGGCGTCCACTGGCCGGCGCTGGACTACGACCTCAGCATCGAGGGTATTCTTGAAGGCCGTAAGGAGCACCCCAACGCGCTGCGTTATACGCGCGAAGCGCGCGCCAAAAATCAGCCGACCCGCGAAGCCGTCCGTCGTCCCAAAGCCGCCCGTAAACTCGTATCGGCGTGAGAGGCCTAGCTCATCGTGGTTTTGTCCAGATTCAAGCAACGACCCCATTTTCGGCTCCCAGCTTCAACTCTTCAGGGGGAAATGGGCAACCTGACCCCTTGTGATTCTTCCAGAATTTTGCCGTGAAATCATCAGCGGTCACGCCGGGCAATCGGGCGATTGAGCGAAATAAATCTTCCCCGACCTGCGGCAGGATTTCGAGATCGCGTCGGGTCAAGCTCGAGAGCGAACCCGCGCCGGCCTCGGTGAGGTTGAAATGACTTGGGGTGACCATGAGACGCTCAAGCATGAGAGCCTCCGAAGGTGGCGGAGGCGCAGTTTGCGCGGGAAGCGAGGGGAGCGCGAAAGCGAGCAGCAAACCGGCAATCGTGTGATGGTAGGGGCGAGGCGGCATCGCGAAAGCATGAAACGACCAGTAACCCGAACAAGTCAGCCCAATAGAATAGTTATGGCGTCGCGGGCTTGGATCATACCCCCCAAGCGGACGGGGTCAGCAACGGTCTTTCAGGCGAGGATAAAATCCGGTTTTTTTAGGAGCTGGTTTAAAAGGACAACGAGTTTGCGCATGACGGCGATGAGGGCGACTTTCTTGGGCTTACCGGCGGAGACCAAGCGTTGATAAAACGTCTTCAGGATCGGATTGAAGCGAGCGGCGACGGTTGCCATGTAGAGCACGCGCCGCACTTTGATCCGTCCTCCGCGGATCATGAGCCGCCCTCGATGTGGGCCACTGTCTCGGTTGTATGGACGGACAAAAGGGGTCATGTCGTGAATCTTGACAAGGCTTCCCTTCGAACCGGCGGAAGTCGCCACTGTTCATGGTGTCAATAGTCACGACATGCCCCATTCAATCGCTGACCGTTTAGCAGGAGGAGGCGAT
>JBDSSU010000159.1:0-14824 GCA_039928635.1 Opitutaceae bacterium
GGAAACAGCTGGCGTACCAGAGCAAGTGCAAGCGCGATGGCATGGTCCGCCACTTCCTCGGTGCCGTAATCAGGCACGTTGCAAACCGGAATACCGCGCCCTGTAGCCGCGGCGGTGTCCACGCTGTCGTAGCCGACCCCATTGCGAATGATCGCCCGACACTGGCGAAGTTTTCCGATCACGCCGGCACCGATCGGGACGTTGTGCCACAGGATAAGCACGTCGGCCGCCATGGCCTCCTCCGGGATGGAGGCATTAAACTCGATGCGAAAGGTTCGCACGCTGGCGACACCCGCCAGCTGTGCGTTTTCCACCAACGCAGCATCTTCGCTGAAGGAAAACTCAACGGGACAGAGGATCGCGACCAAAGGGAGGGAAGGGTTCATGGAGTGACGTGAATCTTTTTGACCACTCACTACAGCGGTGCCACGGATGCCAGAAGATTTATCGTCTCCCTGCGAATCCCTCCGTCCCATGCGCTCCCCTCTTCTGCTGATCTCCCTCCTCGGCCTCCTTTCCCTCCCGACGCTTCACGCGCAGCGGGAGAAGCTTCCTCCGCAGGACTTGGAGTTGGTCGAACAGAAATGGCCGCAAGCCAAGAAGACCAACAGCGGCATCCGCTACATCATCCAGCGTGAAGGCCAGGGAGAATCCCCCAAGCCGGGCGACACCGTCTCGGTGCTGTATGTCGGTCAGCTCCTGGACGGAAAAGTCTTCGACCAGTATCAGGATCGTGAACAACCCTTCACGTTTCGGATCGCGCGGGAACAGGTGATCCAAGGTTGGGACCAGGTGCTTCAACTGATGAAGCGTGGCGAAAAACGCCTGGTGATCATTCCTCCGGAACTCGCTTACGGCTTCCGTGGGCAGCCGCCAAAAATCCCGCGCAGCGCCACGCTCGTCTTCGAGATCGATCTGCTCGATTTCAAACGAGACTAGCTCGGCTTTGGCTTTCGCGGAAACGACGGGCCAAGCTGGAGCGGTCCCCGGCCGGAAGGTTCACTCGATGCAATGAAGCGCGTCTTTGTTTCCGGCTGCTACGACATCATTCACGCCGGCCATCTCCAATTCTTCCGCGAAGCCCGGGCGCTCGGCGACCACCTGACGGTGTCGTTCGCCTCGACGGAAGTGCTCTGGATTCATAAGCATCGCCGCAGCTCGCTGCCAGATGACCACAAGCGGGCGCTACTCGCCGCGCTCGAGATGGTCGACGAAGTCGTCGTGGGCGACTGCCACGAAGAAGGCCTCGATTTCCGTGAGCACTTCCGTGCGATCCGGCCGGCCGTTCTTGCCGTCACGGAAGACGATCAATACGGCCCGTTGAAACGGGCGTTGTGCGCAGAGGTGGGCGCGGAGTATGTGCTCCTTCCGAAAACGCCGCCGCAGTTCTCCCCGATTTCCACGAGCCAGATTGTGCGGTTTATTCGCGCCCCGGAAGCCGCGCCCTTGCGGGTGGATTTCGCGGGTGGCTGGCTCGATGTCCCGCGTTTTTCGCGACCGGGGGCGTTTGTGGTGAATTGCGCCGTTTCTCCCACCGTTTCACTTCGCGAGTGGCCGTACGAACGCAACGCCGGCCTCGGTGGCAGCGGAGCGTGGGCCCTCCTCAACGGACGCGATGGCGTCACTTCCGAACTTGATCTCGGCGTCGGCTGGCAGGATCCCGCGATCATCTCGGAAACCGGACTCTGCGTCTGGCGCAGCGGTGCACGACCGGCTCTTGGAGCTGAAGTCCCATGCGGAATTTCTGCGCGGACGTCTGGCGCTCTACTGGACCGGCACTCCGCACGACACTCCCGATCTGGCCAGGTTACCTCGGGACTACGACGCCATCGAACGCGCCGGCATGACCGCGAGAGAAGCGGTGTGGCGCAGCGACCTCACGCTATTGGCCGATGCGGTGCGACAATCCTATTTCAAGGTGCAGCGTGCGGAAGGCATGCCTCCGCTCCCGGGTGACCCGGAAGCTCCCGCCGAAACGCGGAGCGCTCTTCCACCCGGCATTGCGCCGCTCGCCTGGAAATACTGCGGTGGCGGCTTCGGCGGTTACGCGGTTTATCTTTTTGCCGACAACGCCCAACGCGACGCCACATGCGCGCAACCCCACTTTCGGCCGATCGAGCCTTATCTCGCGGCACATTAACCGGCGGTTGTTGGCAGGCTCCGGTCGATCGCGTTCCGACGTCGCGCGCTCCAAATCGCGTCCGCCGTATAGATCGCGAGCCCGGTCCAGATCAGGCCAAATGCCTGGGCTCGCTCCCGGGAAAAGGGTTCGTGATACACGAGGACGCCGAGCGCGAACTGCACCGTCGGAGCCGCATATTGCAACACGCCGAGCGTGGTGAGTTTCAGTCGGCGTGCTCCGTAAGCGAAGAGCAGGAGAGGCACCGCCGTCACCACGCCGGTGCTCACGACCAAAACTTGGGTAAATGGCTCGGCGTGACCAAGCGCTCCCGCCCCGTGCCCTGCGCGCCACAAGAGTAATCCTACCGCAAAGGGTGTGAGCAGCGCTGTTTCCACCGCGAGGCCCGTGAGCGGTCCGAGCGGCGATTGTTTCCGGAGCAGACCATAGGTGCCAAAACTCGCAGCGAGGGTCAGTGCGATCCAAGGGAAATGTCCCAACCGCACGAGTTCCAACGCGACCCCCAGCGCTGCCAGCGCAATCGCGAACCCTTGGGCGCGACGAAGTTTTTCGCCCAGCACCAGTCGGCCCAGGGCGACGTTTAAAAGCGGCACGAGGAAATATCCCAGGCTGCACTCGATCACATGGCCCGCGTTCACCGCCCAGACATAGACCAGCCAGTTAAGCGTGAGCAGAGCGCTGCTCAGAAAATTCACGGCGAATCCGCGCGGGTTCGAGACGGCAAACTTCGCCTCGGCCCACCCCCCACGCCACGCGAGGAGCGGAGCCAGAAACACCAACGACCAGAAGATCCGCTGCGCGATCAGTTCAAGCGCATCAACCGTCGCCAGCTGTTTCCAAAACAGCGGCACCAAGCCCCACGCCAAATACCCCGAAAGCGCGGCCAGCAGGCCGCGCGAGGGCGACCGCTCTGCCGCCACCGTCATTTTTTGGCCGCACTCGTGTACCCGTATCGTGCCTTAAACTCTTCGGTCGCCTGGGCGCGTGCCGTTTCGGGCGCAACTCCTCCCGTCACAAGTTCACCAGTACGCCGCTCCACGAAGCGCTGCCGGAAATTTTCATCCGTGTCCGCGGCGATGGCTGGGTTCGCTTTCGGCTTCGGATTTTTCTTCAAGAAAGAGCAGCCGCTCAGCAGGGCCACCATGGATAAAAGCGCGAAAAACAGGCGTCGTTTCATATCTATTTTATTAAAGAAATGTGATCACGCTCAGTTTCGACGGCGAGGGAATCTTTTGGATTTCGCGGTGAGCGCAAACTTGCTTGTTTTTTCCCATGAGTTCCGAGTCTTTGCCCGCGCCACTACGCCTGAAACCCCGTGCCCTGCCTTCTGAAGTGGCGAACCGATCCATGTCACCCGTCGGACGGGAAATACTTTCGCAGTCGCCCGCTGCCACGATGCCACCCGAGATGGCGGTCCCCAGCCCCACCGAGAAACCTTCGCCCGCTTCGTCAAATCCAACTCTCAGTCTGCCAAGACTCAGAATGAAGCCTCAGCTCTCTGCCGATGTCCCGGCGTCCAACCGTCCATCAGTGGTGGCTGGAGAAACCGGTAGCGCGCTGGATTCCGCGCCATCGGCGTCGCCTTCGAACGCACCTCGCGCTTTCGACCTGCCGACACCCGCTCCGAGTTTGTTTCTGAACGCGAAGGAACCCTCGTCCGAAGCGGCAAGCTCAGTCCCCCCGTCGCTGCGCGGGATCGTTCGGGGACCCGCCACAGGAATTCCGCCCGCAGAACCGCAGCATGAAAGCGCAGGCGCCGCCCGCATTCCGACTCCGCCATCGGCGACGAAACCCATCCCGCCCACCGTTTTCGTGGACCCCGCCGCTCCGATGAATCCGGCCGCGGCATCTGGGCCCGTCCCATTCAAATTGAAGCCAAAACTGGCGGCTGATCCTGCGCCTTCAGCCGTGGTTCCTGGCCCGGCCGCCCTTTCCCCTTCCCTCGATTCAAAACCTACGACCGCTGTTCTTCCGACTGCGGCGAAACCGCGGAGCGAGCCACCCGCGCTTGCGTCGTCTTTGCCAAAACCGGCTGTTCCGGCACTCCCGGGAGCTGCGCCGTCTGCCGAGATCACTGCCATAAAGCTTAAGTCCAAGAATCCAACGACGCCCCCTCATGAAGCGACTGGCGGCGTCAGCATCGCCAACTGGCCGGCCGCTGAAGCGGCCGTGAACGCCAACGCGGCCGTCAACTCCGCGAATTCGTCCACCGTGCCATTCTCCGAAACGCCTTTTCCGGCCACGACTCTGACTCCGTTCCCGAAAACAATTCACATCCCTGCTCTCGGCGAACTCAAAACGAATACCGCTCCCGCGGAGAAACCCGAGCAACGCCCGGCCTTCAAACTCGGCGTCACCGTGACGCTCGTGGTGGCGGGACTCGTGCTTTGTGCGGGGGGAGTTTTCGGGTGGAAGCAGTTTTCCACTCGCAAGTCGCCAGGAAGAGACACACCGACGGCGACTGGCGCCAGGCCCGGCCTTCCCGCGTCGAACGGCAATTCCCCATCGACGCTCTCTTCAGCAAGCGGCGCAACCGGGCTTCAGACTTCGGTAGCAACGCCGCCTGCGGCGAATCCGGCGAGCGTCAAAGGTGACGACGGCGCGATCAACCTGGACCTTGATCGGCCTGCACGAATCAACCCACCCGCTTCCGGCGAGCTGCCGGCGAATTCCTCTTTGCCGATTGCGACGACGGTGACGGCGAACACGGGCGTCCCGGTCGCCATCATCAGTGCGAGTCCTGAATTCCTGGCTTTCGTCGCGACCGTGAAAATCTCCGGGGTCTTTCAAGGCACCAACAGTCGAGCGTTCATGAACGGCCGCCTGACCCGGCTCGGTGAGTCCATCGATACGAAACTCGGCGTTCTGTTCGAGGGCATCGACGCCGAAAAGAAACTGATCATCTTCAAGGACGCCTCCGGCGCGATCGCGACCCGGAAGTACTGATTCCCTGAGGGCGAAAGCCTCAGAATCCAGGCTACCACACCTCGACCGGACCCTTCGGGACTGGAATCGATGTCCGGTCAAAAACCGCGGCGTCCGCCGGATCGAGCATGAAGGAGGCAACCATCGGCTGCGGACGAAACTTTTCGAGGAGTTCTCCGCGATCATCGCAGAACTGGGCCCGCCACCCGATAAACTCCGCGAGCGCAGCGTCGAAATCCGCGCGTGACGTAATCGAAATCATGCGCTGCTTGAACGGCTTCGCCGGGCCGAACCGCTTCGCATACCACGGAGCCACCTTGCGGAAAAGCCGCGCGCCGTGTTCCTCGCCATAGAATTCGCAGTAGCGCTCGAAGTGCCGTCGCAACACCCGGATCCGCTCCGCGAAATCCGGCTCCGCGAGCAGTTCACCGTTCTGCAAATAGGCCGCCGTCCGGCGGAAAATCCACGGATCGTAGAACGCGCCCCGGCCGATGCTGACGCCGTGACAACCCGTTTCGGCCAGCATGTGTTTCGCCGCCTCCGGCGTGGTGATGTCGCCATTGCCGATCACCGGAATGTTCTTCACCGCCGAAACCACGGCGCGAATGCCCGCGAGGTTGACCGTTCCGGAAAATCCCTGCGCCCGCGTCCGCCCGTGCACGAAAATTGCCGCGACCCCGACATCCTCTAGGACGCGCGCGAGATCGGGCGCAGTCAGATTATCGTCATCCCAACCGAGCCGCATTTTTGCCGTCACCGGGATTTTCACCGCGGCAATCATCCCGCGAACCAGCGACGCCGTTTTATCGAGCTCGGTCATCATCGCGGAACCGCCGCCGATCTTGACGACCTTCTTCACGGGGCAGCCCATGTTGATATCGACCGACTGCGCGCCGAGTTCCTGACACATCACCGCCGCATCGCGCATCTCTTCCGGGACGCTGCCAAAAAGCTGAATCGCGAGCGGCCGGTCCTCCGGAGACGAAGCGACGAGTTGCAACGCGGTGCGATTGCGCTCGAGCAGAGAACGCGCGTTCACGAGATCCGTCGTCGCCCACCCCAGCCCGCCCAATTCGCGGACCGTGACCCGCATGGGCAGGTTCGTATACCCCGCGAGCGGCGAGAGAAACAGATTCGAGGAAAGCGTATAAGGCCCCAGCCGCATGATTCGCGGGAAGGTTGCCTGCCCCTCTCCACCCCGCAACCCCGAAGCCTGTGACCGTCACGTAGCACGGGCATCTTGCCCGTGGGTTTGCAAGAAACTCCGGGGCCTCAGCAATCCGGATTTCGCCCCTGCCGGTGTTTGTCACGTAAGACGTGGGAAGCCATGCGCTCCGCGAGAAATTCGTGTCGGATTCCGCTTCCGGCGGCGATAACAGAGAAACATGGGCGAAAGTGATCACGATTTGCTTCGTCAGTATGCCCGCGACGGTTCGCAAGCCGCGTTCACGGAACTCGTGCGGCGGCATGTCGATTTGGTTTACTCCGCCGCGTGCCGCTTGGTGAAGTCTTCCGCGCTCGCCGAGGAGATCGCCCAATCGGTTTTCGTCGACCTCTCGCGCAACGCGGCCCGAATCAAATCCGCCACCCCGCTCGTCGCGTGGCTCCACGTCGTCACCCGCCGCACCGCGATCGACACCATCCGCCGCGAATCGCGCCGCCAAGCCCGCGAGCAAACCGCGATGATAATTGCCGCCATGAAACCTCCATCCTCCGATTGGTCTGGCGTTGAGCCGCTGCTCGACGACGCCGTCGAATCTCTCCCCGAACCCGACCGTGCCGCGATTCTGCTCCGCTTTTTCGAAAGCAAATCCCTCCGCGAAGTCGGCGCCGCGCTCGGCACTTCCGACGACGCCGCACAGAAGCGCGTCGCCCGCGCCCTCGAACAACTCCGCGCCTTCTTCCTCCGTCGTGGCATCGCCGTCACCGCCGCCGGCCTCGTGACCGACCTTTCCGCTCACGCAATCCAGAGCGCGCCGGCGGCCTTGAGCGCCTCCGTCTCAGCCGCCACGGCTGCAGCATCCGTCGCGGCTCTCTCCACGGCAACGAATGCAACTGAAATCATCGTCATGAGCACTTTTCAAAAAGCACTTTGCGGTACGACGCTCGCGCTCACTCTCGGCGCGGGAGTGTTCGAAGCTCGGATCGCTTTCAATCAACGCTCCGAATTGATCGCCATGCAGCAAAGCACCGACAGTCTGGTCGCCGAAGCGAGAAGTGCCCGCCTCACGGGCGAAAGCACCACCCGCGCACTCGATGCCGCCCGAGCCACGCTGGCCTCGGCCCGTAGTGGGGCGGGACCGGATTCTCCCGAAGACGACGCCCTCGCATCGGCCATGAAAGCTTGGCTAGGTCGCGTGTATCTCCTCAAACAATCGCTGGTGCAAAATCCGGAGCTGTCGATCCCGGAACTTTCGCTCCTGCCAGAGCAGGCTTGGATTGCTGTCGCCCAAGACGCCCAACTCGAAACCGAGGAACAGATTCACGCTGTCCTGGCAAAAATCCGCGGCATAGCGGAGAACTCGATCGCCAATCAACTCGGCCCGGCCTTACGCGCCTACGTCGAAGCGAACGATGGCCAATTGCCAGCGCAGACCTCTGAACTCGCCCCCTTCTTCAAACCGCCCGTCGATCCGGGCGTGCTGCAACGGTACGATATGGTGCGCTCCGGAAAGCTGAGCGAAATACCGATGCGTGAATCACAGGGTAACCTTATTGTTCAAAAATCCCCCGTTGATCCCAATCGCGACAGCATATGGCGGGTGGGGACAAACGCCTTCAGCAGCGAATCTGCCGCTGGCTATGCGGTCAGGGAGGCTCAAAGGGAATTTGCTCGAGCGAACAGCGGTGTCCGCGCCACCACCCCCGAGGATCTGCTGCCCTATCTTATCTGGCCGGTCAGTTTTGCCAAAGTAAGCGAACAGATGAAGGGCCAGTGATGAAATCCCGGCCTCAAGTTTACATCGTGACCGCCATCGCGGCCGGACTGGTGTTCTGCGCCTACACAGGCCATCGGATCAGTCGTCAGCAGGTTCAGCTTGAAGCCGCACGAAGGCGCCTCGGGCAGGCGAAACGCGAGGCCTCTGAAGAGCGGACGCGCCAGAGCGAAGCGGAACGCGAACTGATGGCCACCCGAGCGGAAGTTGCTGCCCTCGCGGACCAAGACGCCGCCACTAACACGGGCCCCGGCACGGACGCCGTCGAAATAAGAAAATGGATCGCCCGGGTTCAGCAGCTGCGGCAGCTCCTCGCTCAGCGGCCGGATCAACAGATTCCCGAACTGAAACTCCTGAACGAACTCGACTGGCTCGCCGTGGCCCGCCGGATCCAAGGATTCAAAGATGAGGCGGACCAGCGCGAGTCACTCGCGACCGTGCGTAATCAGGCGAAGATGAAATTCGCCGGACAGCTTGCTTCTGCTCTTGAGAAGTTTGTCGCGGCGAATGACGGAATGCTTCCCACCGACCTATTCCAGGTATATCCCCACTTCACGGCGCCGATCGATCCTGCTGCTCTGCAACGCTATGAAATGCGTCAAAGTGGAAAGGCCACCGATGCGTCGCATCGCGGCCATGCGATCGTGGAAAGAGCCGCCGTCGATTCCGATTACGACTCGCGCATCCACCTCGATGCACACGGTAACTTTGGCGCCGAGTCTCCCTGGCGTTCCGCGGAGATGGGGGACGATGTGGCCGCCGCCCGCCAACGCTTCGCCGCGGCGAACAACGGTCAACAGCCGAAAGACGCGGGCGATCTCCTTCTATACATCCAATCCCCCATTACCCGCGGCCTGATGGAAGCCACTGCCGAGTACCAGAAGGCTCACGGTGGCCGTCTATCGAACGACCCCGCCGACCTTTTACCCTATGCGAAGGACCCCACTACCCGCGTTGAGATCGAACGTCTGATCCAGTATCGCGCACGCCAATCGCGCTGATTTCCGACATTCCCCCTCACTTCTTCTCCGCCTCCAGCTCTTTCTGCAGCTTCTTAATCTTCGGGGCGATCACGACGGAGCAGTATCCGGCGTTGGGATTTTTCCGGAAGTAATCCTGGTGGTATTTTTCGGCGGGCCAGAACTTCGTCAGAGCGACGATCTCGGTCGTGAGCGGATCGCGGAAAACTTTTCCCGCAGCGGCCTTGGCTTTTTCGGCCGCGGCTTTTTGAGCTTCGTTCGCGTACAAAATGATCGAACGGTATTGCGGGCCGTGGTCATTCCCCTGACCGCCGACCTGCGTCGGGTTGTGCACGTGCCAGAAATAATCGAGCAGCTTCTCGAGCGAAATCTCCGCCGGATCGTAGTCGATCTTGATCACCTCCGCGTGGCTGGTCGCATGCGCGCTGATTTGTTCGTAGGTCGGATTCGCCTCCTTGCCGCCGGCATACCCGCTGACGACGTCCTTCACCCCCGGGAGCATTTCGTACGCGGCCTCGGTGCACCAGAAGCAACCTCCACCGAGAACCAGCGATTCGAGTTTCGAAGAGGACTTGGTTTCAGCGGCATTCATGGTGGAGGAGATAAGCGCAAAAACAGAAAGGAGCAAAGGGAGGCGAGTCATGGGAGTGGGAGATTTAAGACGACAGATCTATTCCAAGAAAAAATCCCGGAGGTTAACCACGGATTGCACGGATAAACACGGATGGATTTCAATTCAGTCATCCACAAGGACAGAGGTCACCGAGCGCCCGATCCGGTGCAGAGAGTTCGATCGTAATTTTCATCCGTGTCCATTCGTGTCCATACGTGGTTAATGTTTGCGGCAGGCGGGAATTTCACCGCGCCAGCTTCCGGTATTTGATGCGGTGCGGCTGGTCGGCTTCCTTGCCTTTCCTCCGGCGGAAATCCTCGAGGTACGCCGAGTAGTTGCCGTTGAACCAATGCACCTGGCTGTCGCCCTCGAAGGCCAGAATATGCGTGGCCACGCGGTCGAGAAACCAGCGGTCGTGCGACACCACCACGGCACATCCCGCGAAATTCTCCAGCGCTTCCTCGAGCGCGCGGATCGAGTTCACGTCGAGATCGTTCGTCGGCTCGTCGAGCAGGATGAGGTTCGCGCCGCTCTTCAACAACCGCGCCAGATGCACGCGGTTGCGCTCACCCCCGGAGAGAACCCCAACTTTCTTCTGTTGGTCGGCACCCGTGAAACCAAACTGCGCGCAATACGCGCGGCTGTTCACTTCGCGGTTCGCGAAACGCAGGATCTCCTCCCCACCGCTGATCGCCTGCCAGATCGTTTCGTTATCGGGCAACGCGTCGCGCGATTGGTCCACATGCGCGATCTTCACCGTCGGCCCAACCCGCAACACGCCCGCGTCCGCTTTCTCCGCGTCCGTAATGAGGCGAAACATCGTCGTCTTGCCCGCGCCATTCGGCCCGATGACGCCCACGATCCCGCCCGGCGGCAGCGAGAAATTCACATTCTCGAACAGCAGGTTGTCGCCGTAGCTCTTCGCGAGATTCTGCGCATCGACGACAAGCGCTCCCAAGCGGGGTCCGGGTGGAATCAGCAATTCAAACTCCCGCTCCTTCTCCGCCACGTTCTCCTTCAGCATCGATTCGTAGGCACTGATGCGCGCCTGCGATTTTGCGACGCGCGCTTTCGCGGACTGCCGGATCCACGCCAGCTCGCGCGACATCGCTTTTTGCCGGCGATCCTCCGTGCGCTGCTCGACCGCCGAGCGCGCCTGCTTCTGCTCCAACCACGAGGAGTAATTTCCCTTCCACGGAATCCCGTGCCCGTGCGCCAGCTCGAGGATCCATTGCGCGACGTTGTCCAAGAAATAGCGGTCGTGCGTCACCGCAATGACCGTACCCTCGTAACGCGCGAGATGCTGCTCGAGCCAGTTCACGCTTTCGGCATCGAGGTGATTGGTCGGTTCGTCCAGGAGCAGGATCGATGGTTTCTTCAACAAAAGCCGCGCCAGCGCCACGCGGCGTCGCTCGCCACCGGAAAGTTTATCCACGAGCTGATCGCCCGGCGGACAGCGCAGCGCCTCCATCGCCATCTCCACTCGTGGAGCGACATCCCAGGCGCCGAGTGTATCGATCTTCTCCTGCAACTCGCCCTGCCTGGTGGCGATCGCGTCTTTCTGTGCGTCCGTCGTGGCTTCGCCAAGTTCGTCCCAAGTCGCATCGTAGGCGGCGGTGAGATCAGTAAGGTGTTTCACGCCTTCCTCGACGCAGGCGCGCACCGTCGCGCCCGTCGTGAGTTGAGGCTCCTGTTCGAGAAAACCGATCGGATAGCCCGGCTCGAAATGGACGCGGCCGTCGATGTCGGTGTCGCGTCCGGCGAGGATCCGCAAGAGCGAGGATTTGCCGGAGCCGTTGAGCCCGAGGACGCCGATCTTTGCGCCGTAGTAAAACGACAGGGAGATGTCGCGGAGGATTTCCTTGCGCTCGATCTTCTTCGAGACACCCAGCATCGAGAAAATGATCTTCGGGGCTTCGTCGGGTCTGGCCATGGGGGGGAGCGTCTCGTGATTCGTCCAGGTTTCAAGCCGCTCAATCAGCGGCGATCCCGCCGAGGCATTCAAGTGGCTCTCGCCACCTCAGGGAGTGATGACCTTGATCGCTTCATTGCGACGACGGCGATAGACGGAGAAGTCGCGCTTGTCGGTCGGGTAAACCACCGCGTCGGGCAACGTTTCGCTGAGCCGCACGACACAGGCATCGGCAAATTGCATTTTAGCGTAGCGCTTCATCACCGCGCCGATCGCCTCCGCGTCGGCTGGCAGCAGCGGCACAATTCGGAGCGTACCCCGGCGCACCATTTCCATCAGAAGCGGACCGGAGCCGGGCACGAGATACTCGGTTTCGGCGATAACTGCCTCGCATGTCGTCAATGCCGTGCGCAGTTCGTCGAAGCATCGCGAAGCCCAGGCGTGAAACTGATCCGATGAATCGAGAAATCCCACCAGCAGGCCTGAATCAGCAATCGGTCTCACGTGCGGTTCCGCCCGAATCCCGCAAGGCGCTTGACGCGAGTTCCCGTGTGCAGCGTTCCCCGTAAGTCGGAAAGCTGTTCACCCAGCGAAGGGCCGGCACCTTTGACGCGAAACACAAAGGCCTGGCCGTTCCGGTCGCGGACAATTACCTCCGCCCCGTTGGCCGCGGCTTTCTTCACCCGGGCAAAATGCCGGATGAATTCGCGCGTCGTGGTGGTCGTTGTCATGGCACACATGGATGCGTGCCGTGCATCCGTCGTCAAGCCCCCGACCTTTGGACCGGCAGCCAGGCAAATGCGCCGATCCTCGCGTCGGAGTAAACGACAGCGTCAGGTCTGGCCATGGGCGGCGAACTTGCAGGTTGCGAGCGCGCCACGCAACTGTCCGGTTTCCTTTCGCTAATCCGAAGAATTCCCGCATCTGGATCAGATCAAACAGGGCCACAGGACACGGAGCCCTTCGGCATGCTCAGGGCCTTGAGCCTGTCGAAACGGCTCCGACCCAGAAGTCACAGAGAAAGACGTGGTGTCCCTCTCCGTGAACTCTGGGTCCGCGCTCTGTGCACTCCGTGGCGGAAAATTCTTTCAGGGAGTGAGTTGAGTTCGGGTTCACTTTCCAGCTAGAGCGAGGCCAACATTCTCCCCTCAATTTCTTCCCCTTCCGCCACCATGCTTTTTCCCAACAACACTTCGCTGCCCGAGCCCTCCTTCAAAACTCCCGTGAGTTTCGAAGCCGCCGGCGCCCGCGCCGACGCGCTGCTCGCGAAAATGTCGCGACCGCAAAAACTCGGCCTGATCTCCGGCCATGCCGGATTCCACCTCCGCGGCTACCCCGAACTCGGGATTCCCCAGCTCTACATGTCCGATGCGAGCGGCGGCATTAACATCCGGCGCAACGTCAGCACGCTCCTCGAAAAATCCACGGCGTTTCCCAATCCGCTCGCCCTCGCCGCGACCTGGAACCCCGGCCTCGCCTACACCTACGCGCGCAGCATCGGCGAGGAGTGCCGCGCCGGCGGCGTCGCGATCCTCCTCGGGCCGGGAATGAACATTTATCGGCACGCGCAATACGGCCGGAACTTCGAGTACTTCGGCGAAGACCCGCTCCTCGCCGCGCGCATCGCCGAGCGCTACGTCACCGGCGTCCTCGACACCGGCACGATCCCCACGATCAAACATTTCATCGGCAACGAAACCGATCACTACCGCCGCACTTCCAACTCGGTCATCGACGAGCGCACGCTGCACGAAATCTACCTGCCCGCCTTCAAGGCCGCCATCGCCGCCGGCGCGATGGCCGTCATGACCTCCTACAATCTGCTCAACGGCGAGTGGTGCGGCCAAAGTCGCGCGGTCATTCACGATCTGCTCCGCGGCCATCTGGGTTACAAGTGGCTGGTCATGACCGACTGGTGGTCGGTTTTTGACGCGAAGAAAGTAGTTCACTCCGGGCAGGACCTCGAGATGCCGGGCGAGAAATTTCTGAAGGCCGACGCCGACCGTCTGCTCGAATCGGGCGAGGTCGCCCCCGCCGAAATCGACCGCATGGTGAAAAGCATCCTGCGCACGACGATCGCGATGGGGCTGCATGACCGTCCGGTCCAGGAGCCGTACTTCGCGTCCAAGTTTGTCGAGCACGAGCAAGTCGCCCTGCAAACCGCGCGCGAATCGATCGTCCTGCTCAAAAACGATGGCTTGCTTCCGCTCTCTCCCGGCACGAAACGGAAGATTCTTCTCACGGGCCGCTTCGTCGAGAAACTCGCTCGCGGCCTCGGCTCCGCCGAAGTGGAGGGCTACAATCACGTCACCCTCCTCGACGCCCTGCGCGACACCTACAGCGACGCGCTGCAGCACATCCCGAATCCCACCGACGAAGATCTCAAGTCAGCCGACATCGTTCTCCTCAGCACCGGCACCCAGGATAGCGAAGGTTGGGACCGCCCGTTCGCTCTACCCGCCGCCGAGGAGCAACGCATCGCTCACACGGTTTCCCTCAATCCGCGCACGGTCGTCCTCGTCAACGCGGGCGGCGGCATCCAGATGACGGCGTGGAACGAACGCGCTGCCGCCATCGTTTACGCGTGGTATCCCGGTCAAAACGGCAACCGGGCCGTGGCCGAGATCGTGAGCGGCGAAACGAATCCTTCCGGCAAACTTCCGATCACGATCGAACGCCGCTTCGAGGATTCGCCCGGCTACGGTTACATTCCCAAAGGCGAGGAACTCTACGTGAGCTGGGACGCGGACAACGACATGTCCCATCCCGTCACCGACGTCGCCTACCACGAAGGTATTTTCGTCGGCTACCGTTGGTACGAGCACAAGAAGATCGCGCCGCTCTACGCCTTCGGGCACGGCCTTTCCTACACCACGTTTGCCTACTCCGATCTGCGCGTGACCCCCGCGGTCGCCCCACTCGACGGCCGCGTGAGTGTGGAATTCACCGTCACCAACACGGGAGAAGTCGCCGGCACGGACGTCGCGCAAATTTACCTGCGCGATCCGCACGCGCCCGTGCCGCGTCCGGAGAAGGAGCTGAAAGGCTTCAACCGCGTCGCGCTCCGACCCGGCGAAAGCAAGGTGGTCCGCGCGCGTTTCACCGCCCGGGAGTTCGCCTATTGGGACGTGACCGCCCACGCCTGGCGCACGGACGCGCACGCCTACACCTTTCTCATCGGCCCCGCCTCAAACCACATCCTCCTCGAAGGCAGCGTGACGTTGCAGTGAGTCAGAGGCGCCGACGGTTCGACGATTTTCGTGAGCGCTCGCCGCAGCATGGACTGCAGGTGGCCGGGGTGCCCTCACCCCGCGGGCT